>SXNB01000109.1 GCA_005777205.1 Burkholderiales bacterium
CGCTGTCGCTGTGGATGGCTGCCGCCTAGTCCGGAAGCCGCATCACGGCGGTGTCCAACTCCGCCTCCCAGCGGGCCTACATCGAGGGCGAGGCGCGCGCGCGCGGCCTTGCCAACCTCACGGTGCGCACCGCCGACATGAACGTGTTCGACACGCCGGTGCGCTTCGACCGTGTCGTGTCGGTGGAGATGTTCGAGCACATGCGCAACTGGCGCGCCCTGTTCCACCGCGTGCACGGCTGGCTTCGTCCCGGCGGGCGCTTCTTCCTGCACGTGTTCTGCCACCGCGCGCAGAGCTACGCCTTCAACGACGAGGGCCTGTCGGACTGGATGAGCCGGCATTTCTTCTCCGGCGGCATCATGCCAGCGGACGAACTCGCGCTGCGGTTCCAGGACCGGCTGCGCCTCCTGTACCGCTGGCGCTGGGACGGCACGCACTACGAGCGAACCGCCAACGCCTGGCTGGAGAACCTGGACCGGCGGCGCGACGAGGCGCTGCCCGTGCTTGCGGGCACCTACGGCGCGGACGATGCCCGGCTCTGGCTGCAGCGCTGGCGCCTGTTCTTCATGGCCTGCGCGGGCCTGTTCGGTCACGCCGCCGGACAGGAGTGGTGGGTCAGCCACTACCTGTTCGAACGTCCCGAACGCCCGGCGGATTGAACGGCGATCGTCGTGGAGCCCCGGATGGCTGTGGCGATCAATTTTTTCCTGTTCCAGGCTGGCTGGCTTGCGTGCGTGCTGGGGGCGGCGCGCGGCTTTCCGTGGCAGGGCGCGCTGGTGGCGCTGCTGATCGCGGCGTTCATCGTCTTTCGGTCCCGCCATCCGCGCGCTGAACTGGCGCTGGTCGCCGCGGCGGCGGCGGCCGGGTTCGTGTTCGATTCCGCGCTCGCGCTGACGGGCTGGGTGGACTTCGCGGGCGCGGTGCCGGCGCCGCTGCTCTCGCCGGTGTGGATGGTCGCGCTGTGGGCGCTGTTCGCCACCACCCTCAACGTGTCGCTCCGCTGGTTGCGCGAATGGCCGGCGCTCGGCGTGCTCTTCGGCGCCGTTGGCGGCCCGGTGGCCTACTACGCGGGCGAGCGGCTGGGCGCGCTACAATTCGTCGACTCCGTGCTGGGCCTGACCGCGGTGGCCGCCGGCTGGGCGATGGCCACGCCGCTGCTGCTCGCATTCGCGCGGCGGCTGGAGGCAAGATGAGTTTTGTCCAGGACTGGCTCCCCGGCCTGGCGGCCACGCTGGCGCTGGCGCTCCTCGCGTGGGCGCTCGCCACCGCTCGCAGGAACGCCGGGGTGGTGGACATCTTCTGGTCGCTGTTCTTCCTCGCTGCGGCCGCGGTCTATGCCGTGGTCGCTGATTCGCTTGCTGGCCGCGCGGTGCTGGTCCTCGCGCTGGTGGCGCTGTGGTCGTTGCGCCTCGCGGGTTACCTGGCGGCGCGTAACTGGGGCGGGCCCGAGGACCACCGCTACCGCGCCATCCGCGCCCGCAACGAACCGGGCTTCGCCTGGAAGAGCCTTTACCTGGTGTTCGGGCTGCAGGCGGTGCTCGCCTGGATCATTTCCGCACCACTGGCTGCGGCGGTTCTCTCGGGCCGGCCGGCAGGCCTGCTCGATGCCGCGGGTGCCGCGCTGGTGGTGTTCGGCCTTGCCTTCGAAGCCCTGGCCGATGCACAGTTGGCGCGCTTCAAGGTGGACCCGCGCAATGCCGGGCGCGTCATGGACCGTGGCCTGTGGCGCCATACCCGGCACCCGAACTACTTCGGCGAATTCTGCGTCTGGTGGGGCTTTTGGCTGGTGGCCGTGGGCGCGGGCGGCTGGTGGACGGTGTTTTCGCCGCTCCTGATGAGCGTGCTGCTGCTGCGCGTCTCGGGTGTGGCGCTGCTGGAGAAGGACATCGGGCAGCGCCGGCCGGAGTACGCGAACTACATACTGCGCACCAACGCGTTTTTCCCGGGGCCGAGGCGCGGGAGATGAGGTACGCCGCGATCGTGAGCCTTCTGCTCGCCGGCTGCTCCAGCCCGGCGCTGCCGCCGCTCGCGCTGGTGCCCAAGGTGGATCTGGCGCGTTTCATGGGCGACTGGTACGTCATCGCCAGCATCCCGACCTTCATTGAGACCGGCGCCCACAACGCCATCGAGTCCTACCGGCTGGACGCCGACGGCACCATCGCCACCACCTTCACATTCCGCGAAGGCGGCTTCGAGGGCGAGCTCAAGCGCTACACGCCGCGCGGCTTTATCGTGGAGGGCACCGGGAACGCCGTGTGGGGTATGCGCTTCGTCTGGCCGATCAAGGCGGACTACCGGATCGCCTGGCTGTCGCCGGACTACGGGCAGGTGGTGATCGGGCGCGAGAAGCGCGACTACGTCTGGATCATGGCCCGCCAGCCGCGGATCCCCGAAGCGGATTACCAGCGCCTGCTCGGATTCCTGCGCGAGCAGGGCTACGACACAGCACGGCTGCGCAAGGTGCCGCAGCAATGGCCATGAAGCGCACACTCGACACGCTGCGCTGCTGGTTCGACAGCGAAGCTGCGCCGGCGGGATCGGATGTCCTGCGCGTGCTGCCCTTCATCGCTATCCACGCCGGCTGCCTCGGAGTGCTATGGGTCGGCGCGAGCGTGGAACTGGCGGCGCTTGCCGCAGCCCTGTTCGGCCTGCGCATGTTCGCGGTGACCGCGTTCTACCACCGCTATTTCTCGCACCGCGCCTTTCGCACTTCGCGCGCCATGCAGTTCGTGTTCGCGCTGCTGGGCGCCTCCGCCGTGCAGCGCGGCCCCCTGTGGTGGGCCTCACACCACCGCCACCACCATGCCAACGCCGACCGTCCGGCGGACGCGCACTCCGCGCTCCAGCACGGCTTCGCCTGGAGCCATGCCGGCTGGTTCCTGTCGCGGAAAAACTTCGCCACGCGCCACGAGCTGGTGGCGGACCTCGCCCGCTTCCCGGAGCTTCGCTTCCTGGATCGCTACGACGCGCTGGTGCCGGCGCTGCTCGCGGCGGGTCTCTACGCCGCGGGCGGTGTGGAATACCTCGTCTGGGGCTTCTGCGTTTCCACCGTGGCGCTGTGGCACGCGACCTTCACCATCAACTCCCTTGCGCACGGCTTCGGCCGCCGGCGCTACGCGACGCGTGACGATTCGCGCAACAACCTGTGGCTCGCGCTGCTCACCTTCGGCGAGGGCTGGCACAACAACCACCACCACTATCCGGGCGCAGCCCGGCAGGGCTTCTACTGGTGGGAGGTGGACCTGAGCTGGTACGGCCTGAAGCTGTTGGCGGCGCTGGGTCTGGTGCGCGAGCTGCGCACGGTGCCGGCGGCGGTGCGCGAAGCGAGGAAGGTATGAGAATCGCGATCATCGGCTCGGGCATTGCCGGCAATGTCGCTGCGCACCACCTGCACCGCGAGCACGACATCACGGTGTACGAGGCCGGCAGCCATGCGGGGGGCCACACGCACACGCACGAGGTGGAGCAGGGCGGTCGGTCGTACGCCGTGGACACCGGCTTCATCGTGTTCAACGACTGGACCTACCCCAACTTCATCGCGCTGCTGGACGAGCTGGGCGTGGGTTGGCAGGCGAGCCGCATGAGCTTCTCGGTGCGGGACGAGGCGAGCGGCCTGGAGTACAGCGGCACGACGCTCAATACTCTGTTCGCGCAGCGCATGAACCTGCTGCGGCCCTCGTTCCTAGGCATGGTGCGCGACATCCTGCGCTTCAGCCGCGAGGCGCCAGTGCTCCTCGGACAGCTGGGCGGCGAGCTACCGCTGGGCGAGGTGTTGGAGCGCGGCGGATATGGCCGCGCCTTTGTCAGGCGCTACATTGTCCCGATGGGCGCGGCGATCTGGTCCACGAGCCCGGAGGCCATGCTGCGCTTCCCGGCGCGTTTCTTCATCCGCTTCCTGCACAACCACGGCATGCTGTCGGTGAACGAGCGGCCGGTGTGGCGCGTCATCCGCGGCGGTTCCACACGCTATGTGGAGAAGCTGGTGGCGCCGTTTCGGGACCGAATTCGCCTGCGCGCGCCGGTGGAGTGGATCCGCCGCCTGCCGGGACAGGTGATCGTGAAGACGCGCGATGGCGTGGCGGAACGATTCGACGCCGTGTTCGTCGCTTGCCACAGCGACCAGGCCCTGCGCCTGCTCGCGGACCCGGCCCAGTCCGAGCGTGAAGTCCTGGGCACCATTCCCTACCAGGAGAACGAGGCGGTGCTGCACACCGACTCCCGCCTACTGCCGCGCAAGCGTCTGGCGTGGGCAGCTTGGAACTACCACGTGCTGCCTGAAGCGCGCGAGCGCGTCGCCCTCACCTACAACATGAACATCCTGCAGGGGCTGGAGGCGCCCGAGCCGTTCCTGGTGACGCTGAACCGCAGCGACGCCGTGGATCCGGCGAAGGTACTCCGGCGCATCACCTACCACCATCCGCTGTTCACCCCGGCCGGCGTCGCGGCGCAGGCGCGGCAGGCGGAACTGAACCGCGGGCGGCGGACGTACTACTGCGGCGCCTACTGGCGCAACGGCTTTCACGAGGACGGCGTGGTGAGCGCGCTCGCGGCGCTGGCGCATTTCAGGGAGGACATCGGTCATGCACAGCGCCCTGTACACCGGGTCGCTTAGGCACCGGCGCTTCGCGCCGCGCCCGCTTGAGTTCCGCTACCACTTGTTCATGGCCTGGCTGGATCTGGCTGAACTGGACGAGGTGTTCCGCGATCGCTGGTTTTGGTCCGTGCGCCGGCCCGCGCTGGCTTGGTTCCGCCGCGGGGATTACCTCGGTGATTCCGCATTGCCCCTGGACCAGGCCGTCCGCGACCTTGTTGCACGCGAAACCGGCGTCCGACCCGCCGGCCCGATCCGCCTGCTCACCCACCTGCGCATGTTCGGCCACTGTTTCAACCCGGTGAGCTTCTACTACTGCTATGACGCGGCGGGCGGGAAAGTCGAGACGATCGTCGCCGAGATTACCAACACGCCCTGGAACGAGCGCCATGCCTACGTGCTGCCGGCTCACGGCGGGGAGCTGCGCTTCCGCTTCGGCAAGGCCTTCCACGTCTCGCCCTTCATGCCCATGGCGCTGCAGTACGACTGGCGTTTCGGCGAACCCGGCGCGCGCCTGGCGGTGCACATGCGCAACCTCGAAGGCAATGCCAAGGTGTTCGACGCCACGCTGGACCTGGAGCGGCGCGAGATCGGCGCCGCCACGCTCGCCGGGGCGCTCGCGCGCTTCCCGCTGATAACGCTGCAGGTCGTGGCGGCGATCTACTGGCAGGCTTTCCGGCTTTGGACCCGACGCACGCCCTTCTACGCCCACCCATGAACCTGAACGATCCAACCCTCGTCGAACTGTCCTGCCCGCGGCCGCGCCCGAGCCTGCTCGCCGGCCTCGCCCGGCGGCTGGTCCACGCGCGCCTTGACCGGATGCGCCACGGCAGGCTGGTGCTGCATGAGCAAGGCGAATCCAGCGCATTCGGCCCGGCCGGCGGCGTGGAAGTGAACGTCACCGTGCGCCACCCGGCGTTCTATCCGGAACTCGCTTTTGGCGGCTCGGTGGGCGCGGGCGAGGCCTACATGCTCGGACACTGGGTCGCCGACGACCTGACCGCGCTGGTGCGGCTGCTCCTGCGCAACCGCGAGGCGCTGGACGGCATGGAAGGGGGCCTCGCGCGCCTGTCCTCGCCGATGCGCACCGCGGCACACTGGCTGCACCGGAATACGCGCGAGGGCAGCCGGCGCAACATCTCGGCGCACTACGACCTCGGCAACGAGCTATACCGCCTGTTCCTGGACGAGACCATGATGTACTCCAGCGCGGTGTTCGAGCGCCCGGGGATGACGCTCGCCGAGGCCCAGGCCGCGAAGCTGGAAGCTATCTGCCGCAAGTTGGAACTCGGCCCGGATGACCATGTGCTGGAGATCGGCACCGGCTGGGGCGGCTTCGCGCTGCATGCGGCGGGGAAGGTCGGCTGCCGCGTCACCACCACCACGATCTCGCCCAACCAGCATGCGCTCGCCACCGAGCGCGTGCGCGCGGCGGGGTTGCAGGACCGCGTCACCGTCCTGCTGCAGGACTACCGCGAGCTGGAGGGAACCTACGACAAGCTGGTGTCCATCGAGATGATCGAGGCGGTGGGACACCAGTACTTCGGCGAGTTCTTCCGCCGCTGCGATGCCCTGTTGCGTCCCGGCGGCCGCATGCTGCTGCAGGCCATCACCATCGCCGACCAGCGCTACGAGCAGGCGCGGCGCGAGGTGGACTTCATCAAGCGCTACATCTTCCCCGGCTGCTGCATTCCGTCGGTGACCGCGCTCGCGAACGCGATGACCGATGCAAGCCGCCTGCGCATCGTCGCGCTGGAAGACATTGGCCTGCACTACGCCACCACGCTCGCGAGCTGGCGTGACAACTTCCTCCGCAATTCGCTGCGGGTGCGGGCGCTGGGCTATCCAGAGACTTTCATCCGCATGTGGACGTTCTACCTCGCTTACTGCGAGGGCGGCTTCGCCGAACGCGCGCTTGGGGACCTGCAGCTGGTGCTCGAGCGCGGGGGGTGATGGCCGGCGACTCGCACGCGCTGGCCCAGATCCTGGGCGCCGAGGCCTGGCGCAACGAGCGATCGCTGAATGCGTTTCGCGC
>SXNB01000110.1 GCA_005777205.1 Burkholderiales bacterium
ACACGCGTTTCAAGCTGGCGGAGATTGCCACCGAGGTGCAGGTGATGCGGGTGTTCGTGGACCGTTGCATGGCGCTGCTGCTGGAGAAGAAACTGGACACCGCGACCGCCTCGATGTGCAAGCTGTGGGCAACTGACATGGAAGGCAAGGTGCTGGACGAATGCCTGCAGCTCCACGGCGGCTATGGTTTCATGTGGGAATTCCCGATTTCCCAGGCCTACGTGGACGCGCGTGTACAGCGCATCTACGGCGGCACCCACGAACTCATGAAGGAAGTCATTTCCAGATCACTCGGACTCGGAGGAAAAGATGTCTAGCCACGTAAACGAGGCGCTCGTCTTCGACGCCATCCGCACCCCGCGCGGGCGCGGCAAGTCCTCTGGCTCGCTGCACGAAGTGAAGCCCATTACCCTGCTGACGGGCGTGCTGAAGGAATTGCAGCACCGCCACGACCTGGACACGTCCCAGGTGGATGACGTGGTCATGGGTTGCGTGACCCCTGTGGGCGAGCAGGGCAGCTGCATCGCCAAGACCGCGGCGCTTGCTGCAGGCTGGGACTTCAGGGCTTCCGGTGTGCAGCTCAACCGATTCTGCGCCTCGGGGCTGGAAGCGGTGAACATGGCGGCGCAAAAAGTGCGCTCCGGGTGGGAGGACCTGGTGGTCGCCGGCGGAGTGGAATCCATGTCGCGCGTGCCCCTCGGCACCGACCGTGGCCCTTGGGCCTGCGATCCGGAAACGGCGTTCGACACCGCGTTCATTCCGCAGGGCATCAGCGCTGACCTCATCGCCACGCTCGACGGTTTCAGCCGCGAGGACGTGGACGCCTACGCGTTGCGCTCGCAGCAGCGCGCCGGTGCGGCGCGCGAGGCGGGCCTGTTCAAGAACTCCGTGGTGCCGGTGCAGGACAGCCTCGGCGACGTGATCCTGGATCACGACGAATTCATCCGCCAGCAGACCACGCTGGAGGGGCTGGCCGCGCTCAAGACCTCCTTCGACAAGATGGGCGAGATGGGCTACGACGCGGTCGCGATCCAGCGCTACCCGCAGGTGGAGCGCATCACCCACGTGCACACGCCGGGGAACTCCTCGGGCATCGTGGATGGCGCCGCCGCGGTACTGATCGGCACCGAGGCCAAGGGCCAGGCGCTCGGCCTCACGCCGCGCGCGCGCATCGTCGCGGTGGCACTCTCGGGCGCGGATCCCACCATCATGCTCACCGGGCCGATGCCGGCGGCGCGGAAGGCGCTCGCCAAGGCGGGCCTCACCATCGACCAGATCGACTTGTTCGAGGTCAACGAGGCTTTCGCCGTGGTGCCGATGAAGTTCATGAAGGAGATGGGCGTGCCGGCCGAGAAGGTGAACGTGAACGGTGGCGCCATCGCGATGGGGCATCCGCTTGGAGCAACGGGCGCCATGATTCTGGGCACCCTGATAGACGAACTGCACCGGCGCAAGCTGCGCTACGGCCTGGCAACGCTGTGCGTTGGTGGCGGCATGGGCATCGCCACTATCGTGGAGCGCATCTGAAATGAGTCAGGCCGCTTCGCCGATCTGCTGGGAGCAGGACGCAGCCGGCATCGTTACCATCACCTTCGATGCGCCCGGCGCGCCGGTCAACACCATGACCGAGGCCTGGGACGCTGCTTTCGCTGAGACTGTCGAGCAACTGGCCAAGGAGAAAGCTTCCATCAAGGGCGTGATCCTCGCCTCGGCGAAGAAGACCTTCTTTGCCGGCGCGGAGTTGAAGGATGTGCTCAAGTACGGCCCCGAGGACGGTCCCAAGCTGTTTCACTGGATCGAGGCGACCAAGAAAAAGATGCGCCAGCTGGAAACGCTGGGCATCCCGGTCGTCGCCGCGCTGGAAGGCACGGCGCTGGGCGGCGGCTGGGAGATCGCATTGAGCGCGCATTGCCGCATCGCGCTCGACAATCCAACCATCCAGCTGGGTCTGCCCGAAGTCACGCTGGGCCTGCTGCCCGGCGCAGGCGGCGTCACGAAAACAGTTCGAATGCTGGGCCTGCAGGCTTCGTTCCCGTACCTCGTCGAAGGCAAGACGATGAAGCCGGCGGAAGCCGCGCAGCTGGGGCTGGTGCAGGGACTCGCCGCCAACAAGGACGATCTTTTCCGCATGGCGCGCGAATGGATCGCCGCCCATCCTTCCCCGAAGCAGCCCTGGGACATGCCGGACTACCGCATGCCGGGCGGCGGGCCTTCCGGCCCAAAGATTTCGCAGATGCTGTCGGTCGCGCCGGCGATGGTGGTGGAGAAGACGCGAGGCCTGTACCCGGCGCCGAAGGCCATCATGGCGGCGATGGTCGAAGGCACCTACGTTGATTTCGACACCGCGCTGCGCATCGAGTCGCGCTACCTCGCGCGTCTCGCGGTCGGCCCGGTGGCGAGGAACCTTATTTCGCTCTTCTTCAACCGCACCGCGATCCGGTCGGGCACATCGCGGCCCAAGGGCGTGCCGAAATGGAAAGCCACGAAGGTCGGCATCCTCGGAGCCGGCATGATGGGCGGCGGCATCGCCTACGCCACCGCCAACCGCGGCATCGCCTGCGTGCTGAAGGACGTGAGCCTCGAGGCGGCCGAGAAGGGCCGCGGCTACACCGAGAAAGTGCTCTCGAAGCGCAAGAAGCCGGCGGACAAGGCGCTCGCCCTCATCAAGGCCACGGCAGACTACAAGGACCTGCAGGGCTGCGACCTCATCATCGAGGCGGTGTTCGAGAAGCGCGACCTCAAGGCGCAGGTCACGAAAGACGCCGAGCCCATGCTGGCCGCGGGCGGCATATTCGCCTCCAATACCTCGACGCTTCCGATCACCGGCCTCGCGAACGCGTCCGCGAAGCCGGAGAACTTCATCGGCCTGCATTTCTTCTCGCCAGTGGACCGCATGGAGCTGGTGGAGATCATCGTGGGATCCAGGACCTCGCCCGAGACGCTGGCGAAGAGCTACGACTACGTGCTGCAGATCGGCAAGACGCCCATTGTGGTGAAAGTCTCGAGCGGGTTCTA
>SXNB01000015.1 GCA_005777205.1 Burkholderiales bacterium
ATCAACCCTCCGCTCGACGGCCCGATCGGCGACCAGGGCTGCGAGTGCCAGTTGCAAGACCTTGCGGTGGGATACGGCGGTTCGGCCTCGCGCTATGGCGAGGAGAAGCGCTTCGTCATGGCCAAGGACATCGGCCCGCTGGTGGCGGCCGAGGAGATGAGCCGCTGCATCCAGTGCACGCGCTGTGTGCGCTTCGGACAGGAAGTGGCTGGGGTGATGGAACTGGGTATGGTCGGCCGCGGCGAGCATTCCGAGATCGTCGCCTTCGTTGGCAAGTCTGTGGACTCCGAGCTCTCGGGAAACATGATCGACCTCTGCCCGGTGGGCGCGTTGACCTCGAAGCCCTTCCGCTACTCCGCGCGGACCTGGGAGCTGTCGCGGCGCAAGTCGGTGTCGCCGCACGACGGGCTGGGATCGAACCTGGTGGTCCAGGTGAAGCAGAACCAGGTGATGCGCGTGCTGCCGTTGGAGAACGAGGCGATCAACGAGTGCTGGCTGTCGGACAAGGACCGTTTCTCCTACGAGGGCTTGAACGCGGACGACCGGCTCAGGGTTCCCATGGTCCGGAAGGACGGCCGCTGGCGCGAGGCGGACTGGCAGGAAGCGTTGGAATTCGCCGCCCGGGGCCTGAAGGAATTCGGCGTGCTGGCCTCGCCGCACGCCACGCTGGAGGAACTGTTCCTCGCCGGCCGGCTGGGTGCGGCCCCCGGCAACGCGGCCGACTTCCGCCTCCGCCACAGCGATTTCTCCGCCGACGGCAAGCGTGCCGGCATCCCCTGGCTGGGCATGGCAGTGACGGACATCGGCATGCTCGACCGGGTGCTGGTGGTGGGTTCGTTCCTGCGCAAGGACCACCCGCTGCTGGCGCACCGGTTGCGGCAGGCCGCCAAGCGCGGCACCCAGGTTCACCTGCTGCACTCGGTGGACGAGGACTGGCTGATGCCGCTGCGCTCGAAGAAGGTGGTGGCGCCATCGGAGTTACTCGCGGCGCTGCCAGGATTCGCCGAGGCGCTCATGGGCGCGAAGAACGGGGCCATTCTGCTGGGCAACTTCGCGCAGCAGCACCCGCAGGCCGCGCAGCTGCACGTCGCGGCGCAGGCGCTGGCGCAGCAGGTCGGCGCGAAGCTGGGATTCCTCGGCGAAGCGGCGAACTCGGTCGGCGGCTACGTCGCCGGACTGCCCTCTGGTGGCGGACTGGAGGCGGCGCTGGGCAAGCAGGCGCTGCTGCTGCTGAACGTCGAGCCACATCTGGATTGCGCCAACCCTCAGGCGGCGGTGGCCGCGGTACGCGGGGCCCGCTTCACGGTGAACCTGAGCGCCTACCGGTCGGACGTGGGCGACGTGCTGCTGCCGGTCACGCCGTTCACCGAGACCCCGGGCACCTTTATTAGCACCGAGGGCCGGGTGCAGGGCTTCCATGCCGCGGTGCGCCCGCTCGGCGAGTCTCGGCCGGCGTGGAAAGTCCTGCGCGTGCTGGGCACGATGCTGGGCCTGCCCGGATTCGACTATGAGACGGTGGAGGAGGTTCGCGCGGCCTGCCTAGGCGGCAAGGAGGTCGCGGCGATGCTGTCCAACGGCATTGATCCCTCGGGCGCTGCCGCCGACCTGCCGGCAGCGCCTGGTTTTCAGCGCATCGCCAACGTGCCGATCTATTTCGCCGACACGCTGGTGCGGCGCTCGCTGCCGCTGCAGAAAACCCACGACGCAAAGCCACCCCGCGCCTGGATGAACGCCCGGATGCTGCAGAGCCTCGGCGCGGCCGACGGCAGCCTGGTGCTGGTGCGCCAGGGCGCGGGCGAAGCCGGTCTGGTCGCGGCGCTGGACGACAAGCTGCCGGACAACTGCGTGCGGGTCGCCGCGGCGCATCCTTCGACAGCGGCGCTGGGACCGATGTTCGGCACCATCACGGTAGAGACCATCACCGCGCAACGGGTGGCGTAGGTGCTCGAGGCCCTGTACGCGCTCTCGGAATCCCGCCTGGGGCCGGTCTGGGGGCCCGCGGTTTACGAGGTGACGACCTCGCTGGTGTTCATCGTCGCCATCCTGGTGCCGCTGATGGGGCTGATGGCCTACCTCACGTTGTGGGAGCGCAAGCTCATCGCCTGGATCCAGATCCGCATCGGCCCCAACCGCGTGACCTTCTTCGGCCTTCGGTGGCTGGGTGGCCTGGCGCAGCCAGTCGCCGACGGCATCAAGCTGCTGTTCAAGGAAATCATCTACCCGGCCAACGCCAACAAGGCGCTGTTCGTGTTGGCGCCGATGCTGGCGCTGATGCCGGCGATCGCGGCCTGGGCGGTGATCCCGTTCTCCCCCGAGTTGGTGCTTTCCGATATTAACGCCGGGCTGCTGTACGTCATGGCTCTCACTTCCGTGGGTGTATACGGTGTGATCATCGCCGGCTGGGCCTCCAATTCGAAGTACGCCTTCCTCGGTGCCATGCGATCGGAGGCGCAGATGGTGTCCTACGAACTCGACATGGGGTTCGCGCTGGTGGTAGTGCTGATGGTCTCGGGCAGCCTCAACCTGTCAGACATCGTCAACGGCCAGGGCAAGGGGTGGTTTGCCTCCATGGGCCTGAATTTCCTGTCCTGGAACTGGCTCCCGCTGGCGCCAATGCTGCTGGTGTACTTCATCTCCGGGATTGCGGAAACCAACCGTGCCCCCTTTGACGTGGTCGAGGGCGAGTCCGAAATCGTCGCCGGACACATGGTGGAGTACTCGGGGATGGCGTTCTCGCTGTTCTTCCTCGCTGAGTACATCAACATGCTGCTGATCGCGACCCTCACCGTGATCATGTTCTTCGGCGGCTGGCAGGCGCCGATCTCCAACCCGCTGTTCGACGCGGTGCCCCCCATCCTGTGGCTGCTGGCCAAAATCTTCGTCGTGGTGTCCATGTTCCTCTGGATTCGGGCCACCTTCCCCCGCTACCGCTACGACCAGATCATGCGCCTGGGCTGGAAGGTGTTCAGCCCGCTGACCTTGGTATGGAGTGTGGTTGTCGGCGCCTGGATGCAGACTCCGTGGAGCCTGTGGAGATGACGCGGCTCGCCGAAATCTTCCGGTCCTTCCTCCTGCTGGAGCTGTTCCGCGGCATGGCCTTGACCGGCCGGCACCTGTTTGCGCGCAAGATCACGGTGCAGTTTCCGGAGGAGAAGACGCCTATGAGCCCGCGGTTCCGGGGGCTGCACGCGCTGCGCCACTATCCCAATGGCG
>SXNB01000111.1 GCA_005777205.1 Burkholderiales bacterium
GGCGCCGCCCGGCAGGTAGGCGTAAAACTCATGGCCCTCGAGCATGCCTCCGCAGTGCTCTTCGATCAGTTCGTGCGCCGTGATGCCCGCCGGCGCGATATGTACCCCGGGCTTGTTCACGCGCCCCGAAACCGAGAACGAGCGCAAACCCTTGCGTCCATGGCGCCCATGGGAAGCGAACCACTGCGCGCCCTTTTCCACAATCTCGCGCACCCAGTACACCGTCTCCATGTTGTGCTCTAGGGTCGGGTAGCCCCACAGCCCGACCTGCGCCACGTACGGCGGGCGCAGCCGCGGCATGCCGCGCTTGCCCTCGATGGACTCGATCATCGCCGACTCTTCGCCACAGATGTAGGCGCCCGCTCCGCGCCGCAGCTCGATCGGCGGCAGCGCGCACGGCGGATTCTTCCTCAGCAGAATCAGCTCTCGTTCCAGCAGCGCGCGCACGCCGGCATACTCGTCGCGCAGGTAGATCCAGATGGCGCCCACGCCGGCGCACCAGGCCGCCACCAGCATGCCTTCCAGGAAGCGGTGCGGGTCGCGCTCCAGGAAATACCGGTCCTTGAAGGTACCGGGCTCCCCTTCGTCGATGTTCACCGCCATCACGCGCGGCTCGGGTTCCGCCGCCACCAGCTTCCACTTGCGCCCGGCCGGAAAGCCCGCACCGCCGAGGCCGCGCAGCCCCGAGCCCTCCATGATCCTGGTGATCTCCTCGCGCGTGCGCTTGCCCTTCAGGCAATCGGCGAGCAGGCGGTAGCCGCCGGCCTTGCGGTACGCCGCGTAGTTGATCGCCGGCGGCACCAGGCACTGCGTCTTCTTTGCCGCCACCGCCGCCTTCACCTTCTCCGGAGTCGCGTACGGGATCGGGTTCTGGTGCACCACCGCCACCGGCGCCTCCTCGCAGCGCCCGACGCAGGGCGCGTGGTTCACGCGCACCTCGCGCCCGAGCAGGTCCGGCAGCTTCTGCAGCAGCGCCTGCGCGCCCGCCATCTCGCAGGACAGCGAATCGCAGACTCGCACCGTCAGCGGCGGCGGCGGAAACTCGCCTTCCTTCACCACGTCGAAGTGGTGGTAGAACGTCGCCACTTCGTAGACCTCGGTCTGCGACAGTTTCATCGCCTCGGCCAGGGCGGCAAGGTGCTTCGCCGACAGCTGCGCGTAGCGGTCCTGGATGCGTTGCAGGTGCTCGATCAGCAGGTCGCGGCGCCTGGGCGCGTTCCCGAGCAGGACCCGGATCTCTTCGCGCGCCGTCGGATCGATGCCGCGGCCCTTCAGGTTCGGGCGGATTCTGGCTTTCTGGTTCATGCAGCCATTATGAGTGCTGCGGGAGCTGAAAATTATTGACTCCGGTCAAGCATCACGGGACGCCGGGCACGCTATCGCATCCGCCAGCGCCCGCCTTCGTCCACCGCCCTGCCCGCCGCCGCGAGCGACCCGAGGTGCTGCGCGATGACGCGGCGCTCCGCGTCGTCGTAGAAGAGCTCCTCCAGATGTTTTGGATACACGAACCGGTGCTCGACCAGCTCCTCCAGCGTCGAAGGCCGCGTCTTCAGGTGCGCCGCGATCGCACCCTCGCGCGCATCCAGCCGGGACCCGAAGGCGCCGAGCAGCGAAAGGAACGCCTCCCGGTCCGTGACCACGCCCTTGTGGTGCGAGGTGATCCAGATCTTCGCCGGAATGTCCTTCACCGCCGCCAGCGTGCGCCGGAACTGGGCCAGGCTGGAAGTGGCGTCGCCGTAATACGGGCCGAACGAGGACAGGTCGATGTCCCCGATGAAGGCGATGCCGCCCGGCTCGACCAGCAGCACGCAATGTCCGCTGGTGTGGCCCGGCATGTGGAACGCGGTGACACGCACTCCGCCGCCAAGATCCCAGCACGCGCCGTCGGCATAAGGCTGCGCATCCGGCCGCGGCGCATAGTGGAACGACTTCTCGATCATCGCCCGCATGCCGGGCAGCACCTCCGGGCGATAGCCGTAGTGGCGCGCCAGGCCGTCCCAGCTGCGCGCGGCCTCCACGTCGGCCTCGTGTACGCGCAACTGCGCGCGCGGCAGACGGTGCAGGCCGGCCATGTGGTCCTCGTGCACATGGCCAAGGATCACCAGGTCCGCCGCGAGCAACTCATCGCCCATGCGATTGGCGACCAGTGGCGTGTCGAACGCCGCCAGCGTGTCCGCGCCCCGCACCAGCAACTGGTTGCCGTCGGGGTACTTGCCGGACTTCTCGCCGAAGTGGACGCTGGCCGGGCCGAAGCGCGCGACGGGAATCTCCATGGCGCCATGTTACCGGCAGCGGACCGGGATCAGCGCCGTGCAGCCTGCCCGAGGTGCGCCTGCCCCAGGTCCTTCGCCTCGGCGCGCACGAAGTCCATGAACGCCCGCGCCACCGGCGAAATCTGCTTGCCGACCGGGTAGGCGAACTGCCACTGGCGCTCGAGCGGGAAGCCCTCGACGTCAAGGACCGCAAGCTGGGCCTGCTCGGTATCCAGGCCCAGCGTGTAGCGCGGCAGGATCGAGATCCCCAGCCCGGCGAGGATCGCCTGCTTCACCGCCTCGTTGGTCGAAAGTTCCATGCGCACCGTCTGCGCGATGCCGTGGCGGTCGAAGGCCTCCCATGCCGCCTGGCGCGTCCCCGAGCCCGGTTCGCGCATCAGGAACGGCTCCTGCGCGAGCTCGGCAAAGGGGATGCTGCGGCGCCCGGCAAGCCGGTGGTCAGCGCGCGCGAAAACCACCAGCGGGTTGGCGAGGATAGGCTGGCAAACCACCTCCGGCGCCTCCGGCCGCCCGCCAAACACGTACAGGTCGTCCTCGTTGCGCGCCAGACGCTCGAGCAGTCCCCGACGGTTGTGGATCTGGAGGGAAACCTCCAGCTTCGGGTGCCGGCGCAGGAACTCGCCCAGCAGCCGCGGCGCGAAGTACTTGCCGGTGGTGCAGACCGCGAGGCGCAGGCACCCGGCCTCCAGTCCGCGCAGGCCGGAGAGCGCGGTCTCGATCCGGTCGAGCGCGCCTAATACCTCCGCGCAGCCCTCCACTAGCGCCGCGCCGGCCGCGGTCAGGTGCACCTTCTTGCCGATCTGCTCGAACAGCGGCAGGCCGAGGGTGTCCGAGAGCTTCTTGATCTGCGAGGACACCGTGGGCTGGGCCAGACGCAGCGCCTCGGCGGCGCGCGTGAAGCTGCCGAGCCGGGCGGCGGGCTCGAGGACGGCGAGCTGGGGGAGCA
>SXNB01000112.1 GCA_005777205.1 Burkholderiales bacterium
GAGTACGAGGTGGCGCGCCTGCACAGCGACGGCGCGCTGCGCCGGAAAATCGAGGGCATGTTCGAAGGGGACTACAAGCTGGTGTTCCATCTCGCGCCGCCGCTGCTGGCCAAGCCCGATCCGCACACCGGCGAGCCCGGAAAGATGACTTTCGGGCCTTGGATGATGACCGCGTTCGGCCTGCTGACAAAGCTGAAGGGCCTGCGCGGAACTTGGATGGACGTGTTCGGCCACACTGATGAACGCCGCATGGAGCGCGCGCTGATCGTCGAGTATGAGGAAACCGTGAAGGCCCTGCTGCAGGGGCTTACGCGCGACAACCATGCCCTGGCGATCGAGATCGCCTCGCTGCCCGAATCCATCCGCGGTTACGGCCACGTCAAGGCGAAGAGCGTAGAGGCCGCCCGCCGAAAGCGCGAGGAACTGCTGGGTCGCTACCCGGCGGCGCCGGTTCGCGTCGCGGCGTGATGCGCGGTGTCCTGGCCGCGCTCGCTGCGGCGGCGCTGGCCGCAGCGCCGGGGCTGCGCGCGCAGGCGGGCGAGGCGCGATTCCTGGAAATCGAGGGCCAGCCGCGGATCGAGTACCGGCTGCAGGTCCACCCCGCGAACGCGCATGTGCTGACCCAGACTGCAGTGCTATCACCGGATACCGCGCTCAACGCCGCCAAGCTACTCAACCTTCACCTGTCCACCGGCGACATCGAGGAAGCCGCGGTGCTCTCCACCTCGCCCAAACGCCGCTTCGAGGTGCTGCAGGACTATCGCCAGTCCGTCGGCGAGGAGGCATTCAAGCGCGTCTTCGCTCAGTACTTCGATCCGGCGAACCGGCTCCTCACCGAGGTGGCGATCGATCGCCACCACCTCCTGATCTGGGAACTGCGCGGCAATGCAGGGGCGCCCTCGCACCTGGCCGGGCAGTACTTCATCGACATGGAGGGGAAGTTCCTGCTGAACGACGTTCCCAGTCCGGCGCGCACGCAACTGCGCCGGGTGCTGGAGGCCTATCGCGCAGGCCGGCTGCCTTGAGGCCTAGACGCGGACGCGGAACGGCGTGAAATTGGTATCGCGGTCGTAGTAGTCCTCGTTCTCTGCGCGCTTGAGGAACGCCACGATACGGTAGGTCACCGGCGTTATCAGGATCTCCCAGGCGGTCTTCAGCAGGTACTGCGCCAGGGCCACCTTGAGGATGTCCTCGGTGGCCCAGATGCCGTAGAACGCAATGAAGTAGAACAGCGAGGAATCCACCAGTTCGCCGAACACCGTGGAGCCGATGGTGCGCGTCCATAGCCGCTTGCCTGCGGTCCAGATTTTCATCTTCGCCAGGATGTAGCTATTGACGAAGCTACCGCACCAGAATGCAATCATCGAACCCAGCGCGATGCGCCAGGCGTTGCCGAACACCGCCTCCAGCGCCGGCTGGTAGCTCTTCATGTACTCCGAAGGCCCCGGCGGCAGGTTCACCACAACGTAGGACATGAAAGAGGCGAAGGCGAGCGCGCCGAAGCCAACCCAGATCACGCGCCGGTCGCGGCCGTAGCCGTAGACCTCGGTGAGGATATCGCCAAAGATGTAGGAAATCGGGAAGAACAGCACCCCGGCGCTGAATGGTACCGGCCCGATCAGCGGCAGGTCCACCACCGCCTGCTTGGCCGCGCCGATAAAGTTGGAGCAGATGAGCACGGTGACGAACGCCACCATGACCACGTCATAGTAGCGGTAGCTCCGGGCCGGACGGGCGTTCATCGAAATCAGCGGCTCAACCCACGCGCGGGGAATGCTCTCGGACATCGGGATCCAACTCCACCCGCATCGCGTCCAGCATCCGCGACACCATGGCGTAGAACGCGGCGGTCAGCGACAGTTCCACGAACTCTGCGTCATTGAAACGCCGCTTCACCTCCGCGTACAACTCATCCGACACGTTGCAGGCCATCACGCCCTCGGTGAGCGCGAGTGCCGCGCGCTCGCGGGCGTCGAACAAGGACGAATCGCGCCAGCCAGCCAGCGCGGCGATCTGCGCCTCGGGCACGCCGGCCTTGCGCGCCATGCGCAGGTGGTGCGCCCATTCGTACTCGGAGCGCGCGATCTGCGCCGTGCGCAGGATCATGAGTTCCCGCAACGCCCGCGGCGTGCGGCTGTCGTGACGGATGGCGTTGGCGAACTCGGTCCAGGCCGTGACCAGACCGGGATGGTTGCCCAGTGCGCGATAAAGGTTTACCGGCGAGCCCCACAATTCCTTCAGGCGGGCATCCAGTTGCGGCGAGAATGTGGCATTGGGTACGCGTTGCATGGGCGGCATAATAGCAAAATGATCTCCACGGCCGAGGTGCGGGACTTCCAACTGACGCGGGTGCCGGCGGCGTTCCTCGACGACCCCTATCCCTGGTACGCCGCGCTGCGCGCTCAGGATCCGATCCACGCGCTGGAGGGCGGTGGCGTGTTCCTTTCGCGCTACGACGACGCCATCGCGGTCTACCGCAATCCGGGCGCGAGTTCGGACAAGAAAGCGGAGTTCGCGCCCAAGCTGGGCGATTCGCCCCTCTACGAGCACCACACCACCAGC
>SXNB01000113.1 GCA_005777205.1 Burkholderiales bacterium
GCCCACCGAGAGTGACTGCGCGCCGTTGCGGTCGACCTGGGCCACGTTGGCGCCCTGTCCTTGTCCCAGCGTGGCCGAGATGCCGTCGGTGGCGATCGTACCGGGTTTGAGGCCCACCGTTCCCTGCACGCGGACCTGGTCCCTTGGCGTAGAACTCTCCCGGGGAGTGCGCCGCCGGGTAACCGTCGATACGCCGCGCCACCGAGGGCGCGGTGAGGCCGGCGGAATTCACCAGCAGGCGGCAGCGGATCGGCTCGGCGCCGGCGACGCGCAACTCGAAACCGTCGCCGCGCACCGCGGCGCGCTCGAGCGGGCTCTTCAGCGCCAGCATGGCGCCAGCCGTTTCGGCGTCGCCCAGGTAGGCGAGCATCAGCGCGTGGCTGTCGACGATGCCGGTCGACGGGGAGTAGAGCGCGGCGGCGCAGCGCAGATCGGGTTCCAGCGCCACCGCCTGCTCGCGGCTCATCCAGACTACGTCGGTGACGCCGTTGGCATGCGCCCTCCTCTGAATTTCCTCCAGTTGCCCGGCCTGCGCCACGTCGGTGGCCACGATCAGCTTGCCGCTGCGTCGGTGCGGGATGCCGCGCTCGACGCAGTAGCGGTACAGGCGTTCCTTGCCCTCGACGCAGGCGCGCGCCTTGAGCGAACCCTTCGGGTAGTAGATGCCAGCGTGGATAACCTCGGAGTTGCGGGAACTGGTGTGGGTGCCGATGGCGTCCTCGGCCTCCAGGATCACGACTTCGCGGCCCTGCAGCGCGAGCGCGCGCGCCACCGCCAGCCCCACCACACCGGCGCCGATCACAACGCATTCGACCGAATCCATGTCCTTCTTACATCAGGGTGAATTTGCGAAACAGCAGCCGCTCGGCAGCGAACGCCAGCGCGCCGAAGAGGGCGACGGTGCAGACCATCGGCACCGCGCTACCATCGAAGGCCGCGCCCAGAGCGGCGCTCACCAGCGCACCCAGCGCGAAGGGCAACATGCCCAGCAGGGACGAGGCCGCACCCGCCATCTTCGGAAACGGCGCCAGCGCCGCCGCAGTGGCATTGGGAACCACGAACGCGCAGCTCAGCACGAAGCCCAGCATAGGCAGGCAGACCGCGGCCCAGTGCGCCACGCCCGCCAGCGCCAGCGCGGCGAGGAGCAAGCCGCAAACCAGCGTCAGCGTCACACCCATGCGCACCATCGCGCCAATGCCTTTTCGCCCGACCAGCCGGCTGCCAGCGTAGCCGCCCGAGAGCTGCCCCAGCATCACGGTGGCGAACATCAGGCTGAACTGCGTCGGCGTCAGGCCGAGGGCGTCCACCGCCACCAGCGAGGAGCTGGAGACGAATGCGATGATGGCCATCTGCGCGCTCAGCATGGGGGCGAGCGCGGCAACAAAGCGGCGATCGCCCAGCAGCAGCGCAAAATTCGCGGCAAGGCGTCCCGGCGCCATAGATCCTAGTTCCGCGGGCGCGGTCTCGGGCAGGCCTACCACCACGGCGACGAGTAAAGCCGCCGCCGTCGCAGTAAAGACCCAGAAAACCGCCGGCCAACCTTGCCAGGCGATAGTCTGCGCACCCACCAGCGGCCCGAAAACCGGAATCAGGCCAAAGACCGCGGTCATGCGGCCGAGCAGTTGCGCCGCCTGTTCTCGGGCGTAGAGGTCGCGCACAACCGAGCGCGCGATCACCGGGCCGCTGGACATGCCGATGCCCTGCGCCATTCGCCAGATGGCGACTTCCTGCATGGATTGGGCCATGGAGCAGGCAAGGCTGGAGGCGAAGAACAGCGCCAGGCCGAAGACCAGTACCGGCTTCCTGCCATAGCGGTCCGAGACCGGCCCCCAGACGAACAGACCCGCGGCGAGGCCCAGCAGGTAGGTGGTGATCGTGAGCTGGGCGGCGCCGGAACCTGCCGCCAGATCGCGCGCCATGCCCGGCAGCGTTGGCAGGTACATGTCCATGCCGAAGGCGCTGAGGCCAACCAGGAGGCCAAGCAGCAGCGTCAGTCCGAGCGGGGCGGCGGCAGCGGGATCGCGGGAACCATGCGGCGACAGGGTGGCAGGCGGAACGGACACTGGCGGATTCTACCGACGCGGCGTGTTTATAATAGCTGCACAAGCGCATCTTTATTCCCACCGAGGTTTTCTTACACTTGAATCCTACCTCGATCTTTTCCAAGACCGGCAAGGGCGTGCAGGAGGCCGGCGGGAAAACCAGCCACCTGTCTCGCGCCGACCGCGCCGTACTTTCTGCCACCGACGGCAAGACGCAGATGGCGGAATTGGCGATTAAGTTCGAGAAAATTATGCCCGATCAATTCGATGCGCTGATCGCGCAGCTGGACATGGACGGCTTCATCCGGGAGGTTTCCTCCGGTGCCGTCCAAGCTGTTCGAAAGCGCGCGCCTCAAGGGCCGCTTCAAAATCGAGAAAGGCGTGCGGGCAGCTTCGAGCTGTCGCGGGCGCTGCAGACCGGCGGCGCGCAATCGGGCGGGCGCACGCTTTTCAACGAGCTCAGTGCGCAGCTGGTGTGCAACAAAGGCGCCACGCAGTTGCGCAACATCAGCGTCTCGGCCGGGTGATGAACGCCGGCGTCAGCTTGGACATCGACGCTGTCGGGGCGCTCGTTGGCCGCATCGCTGCCGAGGTGAAGACCTCGGCGCAGACCCGGCGCGCGACGCTGAGCATCAGCGGCAAACTGCAGGAACCGGTCATCAGGAAATAATCTGTCCTCCACCGTCTCACGATTCCGCGGCGCCCGCGCGCTGTCGGAATTCCGGCTGGCGAAATTGCTCTCTCGCATCAAGGTCGCGCAACCTGGCGCGCGATCGGTCGCTGCGGAGTTCTGGCACTTCGTCGAATCCGCTTCCGCCCCGTCTCCCTCCGAGCATGGGCTGCTGGAGCGCCTGCTGCGCTACGGCGAGCCGGCGCCCGATGCCGCGGGCGAACTGTTCCTCGTCGCCCCGCGCCTGGGCACCATTTCCCCCTGGTCCTCCAAGGCCACTAACATCGCGCGCAATTGCGGACTGGCGGGCGTGCTGCGCATCGAGCGCGGCATCGCCTACCGCGTCGAATGCGCCGCGATGCAGTCCGGCTCGCAGCGCTCGGCGATCGCGGCCCTGCTGCATGACCGCATGACCGAGACGGTGCTGGAGGCCCCGGAGCAGGCCGAGGGCCTGTTCCGCCATGTCGCGCCCCGGCCGCTGGGACAGGTCGCGCGCGGCGGGCTGGAGGAAGCGAATCGGCGCCTGGGCCTTGCGCTGTCTGAAGACGAAATTTCCTACCTGCGCGCCGCGTACGACGCGCTGGGGCGCGATCCGACCGACGCCGAGCTCACCATGTTCGCGCAGGCCAATTCGGAGCATTGCCGGCACAAGATCTTCAACGGCGAGTGGATTGTGGACGGGGAGAAGGCGTTGCACTCCCTGTTCGGCATGATCCGGCAAACCCACGCCGCCAATCCGCAGGGAACGGTGCTCGCCTATTCGGACAACGCGGCGATTATGCAGGGGCGCCCGGCGAAGCGCTTCCATGCCGGCGCGGACGGTGTCTACGCGCCACGCGAAGAACTCACGCACACCGTGGTGAAGTGCGAGACGCACAATCACCCGACCGCGATTTCGCCCTTCGCCGGCGCCGCCCCCGGCGCC
>SXNB01000114.1 GCA_005777205.1 Burkholderiales bacterium
CGCCGATAACAAGGGCCAGCACACCATCAACCTCGGGGCCATGGCGGCTGTGATGGCCGAGCGCGGAAAATTGGGCTTCAACGTCAGGTTCCTGGTCGAGACCGGGGAGGAGATGGGTTCACCAGGCCTGCGCGAGTTCTGCCGCCAGCATCGCAACGAGCTGAAGGCGGACGTGCTCATCGCCTCCGACGGTCCGCGCGTCGCGCCGACTCGCCCGACCCTGTTCCTGGGTTCGCGCGGCGCGCTCAACATGAACCTCGTCGTGGACCTGCGCGAGGGTGGCCATCATTCCGGCAACTGGGGCGGGCTGCTCGCCAATCCGGGGATCCTCCTCGCCCAGGCTTTGGCGACGATCACCGGGCCGAAAGGCGAGATCCGGGTGCCCGAGTGGCGACCCGATACCCTGACAGCCCGCGTCAAGGAATTGCTGGCGGACATTGAGGTGGACGGCGGGGAGGACGCCCCCGAGATCGACGTCGATTGGGGTGAACCTGGCCTTTCGCCTTCAGAACGCGTATTCGGCTGGCCCAGCTTCGAGGTGCTTGCCTTCACCTGCGGCAACCCGGACCGGCCGGTGAACGCCATCCCGCCGCGCGCGAGCTGCCACTGCCAGCTGCGCACGGTGGTGGGTCTCGATTCCGCGGACGTGGTGCCGGCGCTGCAGCGGCACCTGGAGCGCAATGGGTTCGGGATGGTGAAGGTGTCGCGGGCGCGGGCGGAGCTGATGCAACCGACGCGGCTGGATCCGGACCATCCGTGGGTGAAGTGGGCTGCTGGTTCCCTTGAGAAGACGTCAGGCAGGAAGCCGGCGATCCTGCCCAATCTCGGAGGCTCGCTTCCCAACGACATATTCGCCGACCTGCTTGGACTGCCGACAGTCTGGGTGCCGCATTCCTACGCCTCCTGCAGCCAGCATGCGCCGAACGAGCATCTGCTCGCGCCGGTGGCGCGCGATGCGCTCAGGCTGATGGCGGGGGTGTGGTGGGATCTCGGGGAGCCGGGGGCGGTACCACGGGGTTAGGCAAATGTGCACGATCGTGCACATTTCGCAGGCCGCGCCAGGCGATCCATCCGCCCCCGAAGACCATCCCGATCCACGCCAGGAGTTGCAGTGTGAAGGCGAGATCGAATTCGTCCCGCCCCAGGCGCCGGACCGCGGACTGGTTGGAGGACATCCGGAAGTGGAGATCGTCCACGCCCGGCCGGGGTGAGGACCGATCCTTGAACTCGGTGAGGTGCAGCGCCTCTGTTGCCGTCGCCGGCGGTAGTCGCAGCAAGTGCAGTAGCCCCGCCTGGTTGTCCGCTGTGATCGGCCCTGACCACGGAGTCGATGCGGGTCACGCGCCGCCGCGGCCGATCTCGCCTTCGTAGCGCGCCTCGGCGAGCAGGTGGATAGGCAGGAGCCGCTTGCCGCCATCGTCACGCCGCCCGCTTTCAGGCTCCCGGTAGGGGAAGAACAGCCGCTCGGTCTTGAAGCTCATGCGGACTGCCTTGCCACGCGCGAGACGCCTGCTCGCCTCGTTGCCGTCAATCTTGAACGCGGTAAAAATCTATTTCTGCTCGATGTAGTGCCGGTACCACGCCGTCAGTTCAAGGCTCGACGCATAACCGTTGGCTTTGAGCTATTGGTCGAGCGCGCCAGCGTCGCTCGCAGACAGGACAGTGGCATCAAAACCGGCGACCCTTGCCTTGGCGATGACTTCAACCTTTGGCGCTTCGAGAGCGGTTGCGATCGCTGCCGATTTCTTGACCGCGTGATAGATGCCGGGAGGCGTAATGACGCGGTCCAGGCACTTGAATGCGGCGTCGTCACCCTCGGCCAGTTTGGGAACAGTCGGCGTTGGCACGATGAAGCCGAAATCCTTCGCCTTGGTCTCGAAGCTCGCTCGATGGATGAAATGCTGGGTCTTCAAAGCCGCGTCCCAGATGATGAACGCAGACTCCTCAGGGATGTGGATCTCCTCGCTTATGCGTCCCGCAGGGGCACAGGCCAGGGACAGCGCCGCCAGCATCAGCATCAGCCCGGGCAGATTCCGATCCGGAATGAACCCGATACGTTTCACGGTGGCCTCCCCCCGTAGACGGGATAATAGTGCTTCCATGAAACCCAATCCGCTACTTCCAGCTCTACTGGCGCTTGCAACCGCAACTGCAACCGCCCACGCCCAGACCTACCGCTCCGAGGAGCATTCCTTCACCCTCACCCGGGTCCTGTCCGGCCTGAGCCACCCCTGGGCGCTCGCCTTCCTCCCGGACGGCCGGATGCTCATCACCGAGCGCGAAGGCCGGTTGCGTCTGGCCAAAGACGGCCAGCTGGACCCGCAGCCGGTCTCAGGCCTGCCGCAGGTCACGCCGCACGGCCAGGGCGGGCTGATGGACGTGGTGCTGCACCCGAACTACGCGCAGAACCAGCTCATCTACTGGAGCTACTCGGGGCGCGGCAACGATGGTGTCGGCACCGAGGTGGCGCGAGGCAAGCTGGCGGGGAACAAGGTGGAAGGCGCGGAGGTGATCTTCCGCCAGAGTCCGAAGGGCAGCACCGGACGGCATTTTGGCTCGCGCCTGGTGTTCGACCGCGCCGGATTCCTTTACATTGCGTTGGGCGATCGCGGCGAGCAGGACCGCGCGCAGAAACCGGATGACCACGCCGGCTCGGTGATCCGCCTGCACGACGACGGCAGGGTGCCGAAGGACAATCCCTTCGTCGGCAAGGCGAACTGGAAACCGGAGAAGTATACGCTGGGCAATCGCAACCAGCAGGGCGCGGCGCTGCACCCAGCCACAGGCGTGCTGTGGACGCACGAACATGGCCCCCAAGGCGGAGATGAGGTGAACATCATCCGCGCCGGTACCAACTACGGCTGGCCGGTGATCACCTACGGCGTCAACTACGGCATCGGCACGAAGATCGGCGAGGGCACGGCGAAGGCTGGCATGGCGCAGCCGGTGCACAAGTGGGTGCCGTCCATCGCGCCTTCGGGCATGGCGTTCTACACCGGCGACAGGTTCCCGCGCTGGAAGGGCGACCTGTTCGTGGGCACGCTCAAGGACCAGATGCTGGTGCGCCTGAAGCTGGAGGGCGAAAAGGTCGTGAAGGAGGAACGGATGCTGCGCGGCGTGATGGGGCGCATCCGCGATGTGAGGGGGGGGCCGGAGGGCGCGCTGTATCTGCTTACCGACGAGCCGATCGGGATCGTCGCAAGGATCGAGCCCGCCGCTTAGCAGTCGATTCGCATGCGGCGGGGCGATCGCGGCGCTGCCACTTGGATCGAAGCTGTTTCTGGAATTTCAGATCGTCGCCGCACAACCACACGCTGCGTGTGCTCATCAACAGTGCTTCGAAGCTTTTCTTCATGCTTGCGATGGTATCGTGTCGGCTTTCGATTCTCACGGCTTTCCAGCATCTATGGCCAAATACGTCTACACCATGCGGCGTGTCAGCAAGACGGTGCCGCCGCAGCGCACCATCCTGAAGAACATCAACCTGAACTTTTTCCCCGGCGCCAAGATCGGGGTGCTGGGGCTGAACGGCTCGGGCAAGTCGACGCTGCTGACGATCATGGCCGGCGAGGACGACAACCACGACGGCGAGATCGTGCGCATGCCGGGGATCAACGTGGGCTACCTGCCGCAGGAGCCGGCGCTGGATCCGACCAAGACGGTACGCGAGATCGTGGAGGAATCGCGCGGCGAACTGGCTGAGGCGAAGAAGCAACTGGAGGCGGTGTACGCAGCCTATTCCGAGGGAGATGCCGATTTTGACAAGCTCGCCGTCGAGCAGGCGCGGCTGGAAGCGATCGTGAACGCCGCCGGCGAGGGCGGGCAGGAATTGGAGATCGCAGCCGATGCGCTGCGCCTGCCGCCTTGGGAGCAGAAGGTGGAGATCCTCTCGGGCGGCGAGAAACGGCGGGTCGCTCTTTGCCGTCTGTTGCTGCAGAAGCCGGACTTGCTGCTGCTGGATGAGCCCCCCAAC
>SXNB01000115.1 GCA_005777205.1 Burkholderiales bacterium
GCGAAGTTCTGCTCCCGGTTGCGTGCGGTGATGCCCCAGACCGTGTTCTTGGCGTGGCCGTAGTCGCGCAGCGTCTGCAGCACCGCGACGCGCCCGGATTGCTCCGTCACCCGCGCCAGCAGTGGCCGGTCGCCGGATTCGTCCCAGACGAACTCGTTCAGGCTGAACAGCGGCACCAGCGGGCCGCGGATGCGGTAGTAGGTATGGCCGTCCTTCTTCCAGGACTCCATGTCCTTGCCGTGGCTGTCCCAGAACCCAGGCTGCAGACGGCGCGTGCCGGTGTAGAGCAGGTCGGTGTCCTCCAGCACCGTGTCGTTGTAGTAGTCCTCGGCGGCGAGCCCCAGCGCCCGCGCCTTGATACGCATGTTGATGTCCTTGGACACCAGGATGACGTCGCGCTGCGGCGCCTTAGTCTTCAGGTGGCGCACCACCGACAGGATCTGGTTGTCGGTCTTGCCGGCGGGCAGGGTCGCCGGCAGGTTGCCGTTGATGGCCTCGGTCTGCAGGAACAGGCGCCCGGGGGCGTGCGGCCCGCCCTCGCGGGTGCGAAGCGGCAGCCCGGCGGCGATGTCGCCGCTCTTCGCTGAGACGATCTCGTCCAGGAAGCGGCTCGCCTGGCGCGCGTTGCGCGCCACGTCCGAGAGGCCTTTCTTGTTCGAGTCGAGTTCCTCCAGCGTGCCCATCGGCAGGTAGAGGTCGTGCTCCTCGAAGCGGAACAGGCTGGAGGGATCGTGCATCAGCACGTTGGTGTCGAGCACGAACAGCTTGGTGACGCAGGTGCGGGCGGGCTTGCGGGGGCGTTTCGCCATAGCGGGAAGGGGTTCTGCGCTTGCGGTCTGTTCTTCTTGTTCCAGCGTTTGCGGACTGTCAGAGGGTCTTAACAAAGTCGAGTACCTCCTGTGCGTGGCCTGGGACCTTCACACCGCGCCATTCGCGCATCAGCCTGCCCTCGCCGTCGATGACGAAGGTGCTGCGCTCGATGCCGCGGACCTTTTTTCCATACAGGTTCTTCATCTTGATGACGCCGAACTGCCTGCAGGCCTCCTCGTTCGCGTCCGACAGAAGCTCGAATGGGAAGGCCAACTTCTGCTTGAAGTTGTCATGCGTCTTGAGCGAGTCGCGCGAGAGGCCGAAAACCTCGGCACCAGCCTTGCGGAACGCTGGGTGCAGGTCGCGGAAATGTTCGCCCTCGACCGTGCAGCCGGGGGTGTTGTCCTTGGGGTAGAAGTACAGGACCAGCTTCTTGCCGCGAAAGTCCGAGAGGCGGAACGTGCCGTTGCCGGTGGAGAGCAGGGAGAAGTCCTGCACTTTCGTTGCCGGAGCCTTACCCGGCATGAAGCATGAGTGCTAGCAAGTCGTCTCAACTAAGTGTTGCAACATCTTCATTGAACATGTTTTCGGTGTTAGCCGCAAGTCCATCGCAGGAGACTGAAATAAAAGCTCTTTTTCAGGCGTGAAGACTTCGTAGATGCCCTCGACGCCACGCAGGTCGAAGGTCCCCATGCTGCGCAACGGCTACGTGACCTGCGCGGCGAACTCCGCCGAAACCAGCAGGGACACGCCTGCGTCCTTCGTTCTTGCCTGAATCCGGGCGGCGCGGATCGGCCGCTCCGCCCCTAGACGCCGGCGAGTAAGCGGCGCAGCTCCCGCAGCACGTCCGCGGGCTTCTCCTCTGGCAAGAAATAGCCGTAGTCGAGCGCCATACCGCGCACATCCTTCGCCCTCTCTTGCCAGTCGCGGATCAGGTCGAAGCTGCGCGCGACCACGCCCTTCGCGTCCCAGAGCGCCAGCACCGGCATCGAGCGGGACTCCCTCAGAGCCAGCGTTGCATCGGGTATCCGTTGCCGACCAGCCGCTGCAACGCGAGCGCCCCGATCTGGCGGCCCCAGTTGAACTCCTTGTACAGCAGCAGGAAACGCCAGATGTCGCGCACCACCAGCCGACGCTCGCGCCAGGATAGCGCAAGCAGCGCCGCCGGGAAATCTGCCTCGTGCGGCCTGCCGAAGGCGATCTTGAGGGGGTTCCACTGGTCGGTGGTGCGGCGAACCTCGGAGGCAATCATGCGCCGGTACATCTCCTGCACCGGCTTGCCGTGCAGGCGAGCCTCGACCACCGCCTCGCCGGCGATGGCGCCGGAATGCAGCGAGCAGCTCATGCCCTCGCCGATCATGTTGAGGAAGCCGGTGGCCTGGCCGGTGATCAGGACATTGCCCTTGCCGAACACATAGCGATCGATGAGCGAGGGGCCGAAATTCTCGGCGCAGCCTTCCTCGTCCTCGTGCCCGGCGAGCCGAACCCCGTGCTTGTCCTCCAAGTAGCGCTTCACCTTCTTGTGGCGCGCGTCGAAGTTGTCGCCGCGCTTGAAGCCGACACCGACGATCTGGCGGCCGTCGCGCGCGTGGCTCCAGGTGTAGTGCCCCAGTTCCGGATGGAACCAGAAGTGGAAGTAGTCCTGGTCGAGCGGGCAGTCGACAATGTCGTGGAACTTCTGGCCGACGAAGAACCACGGGATCTGCTTCGGGTAGTCCGGATAGACAACCCGGGTGACCAGGGAACTGGGGCCGTCGGCGCCGATCACTTGGCGCGCGCGGTAGGTGAGTTCCTCGCCCTGGCTGCGGGCGCGGACCATGACGTGGTCACCTTTGTCCTCCAGGCCGACGAATGAGGTGCGGTCATGCACCTCGGCGCCGCTTCGCTTGATCGCCCAGTAATCGGAGTACTTCCGGTGAAGGTGAGGCGTGGTGCCGCCGAAGAAATCCATCGTCAGAGGAATCAGGCAAGGGAAGTGGAAGGTGACGCCGCGGCAGGAGGTGGGCTCGTGCAGCGCCTCGCGCGGCAGCGGGCCGAAGTTCTCCAGGAGGAACCGGTAGCCGCGCGGCGACAGGATGCCGCTGCAGATCTTGTGCCGCGGCAGTTCCTTGCGCTCCAGGATCACGGTCTCCAGGCCGGCATCCACGGTGCGCTTGGCCGCCGCCGCCGCCGACAGGCTGGCGCCGACGATCAGAGTGTGCACGTCGCGCACGGCGCTCACAGGTCCCCCAGATGCACCACCGGCCGGTCGGTGACCGCAGCGAACACCGCGCAGTCGTGCGCATCTTCGACCACCACGCGTTCGAAGTTGCGTCCCTCCAGGATCCAGTTCGCCTGCTCGGCGGCGTCGAGTGCACGCAGCCCGAGCCGATTCTGCGCGCTCGAAGCCGTGGTGGGGATGGCCAGGCGCTGCAGGTCCAGGTTCGTTTCCAGGCCGATGTCCACCCGCAGGGCATCGTAGTGCCCGGCCAGGCGCGCGTGGTCAGCGTGGAAGGCGCGAGGCTCGATTACGTAGAGGTCGCGGGCGCGCAGCTTGCTGCGCACCGATGGCAACGCACTTAGCGCGATGCCGAGGCTGTCGATGTGCTTCCCGGGCAGCCAGGCGTGCAGTTGCCGCAGCAGCAGGCCATCGGCGGCGACTAAGCGGGTGGCCGCAGCGAGCCCGGCAAGGAACTGCGTGAGTCGGGCAGGCGGGACCCTGGCGCCCGCTTCAAGCGCCAGGCTGATGTCGGCGCCATCATCGGCAGCCAAGCCGGCGCCGAGCGATGCGGCGATACGCGCCAAGCGCGCGGCGTCGGCGCGCAGCGCCACATCTGGCAGGATTAGCGTGCCGCTCACTGTGGCGGTCGCCTGCGCCGGCCGAGATTCGGGAGCCGGCGCGAGCGGATGCTTGCGGCGCAGGTCCAGGATCAGGTCCACCAGCGGAATCTCCTCCGGGCAGGCCGGCTCGCAGGAGCCGCACAACGTGCAGCTGGCGATCGAGGTGCCAAGCTCGGCCGCGGTGGCGCCGTGTTGCAATGCCTTGGCGCGGCCGTGCGGCGTGAGGCGGATGTCGCGCGTCTGACGCCAGACCGGACAGGCGAGCAGGCACAGATCGCAGCCGCTGCAGGAGGAGTGGGAGGCCGCAGGACGGGTCACGAAATCAAAATATCACATCGCGGTTGAGGATCATGGCCGGGTCAGCCTTGCGCTTGAGCGCCAGGTGGCGTTCGACGAGCGCGTCGCCGAATGCGCGCCGGATGTAGCCCTTCATCATGCCGCCGAAGCGGTAGTAGCTTCCGCCCAGATCGAGGCCGATGTCGTAGATCGCGTTCTTGAACGACTGCAGCGTGTCCCGGCTCCAGATGTCGTCCCCGAGCAGCGGCTCGAACTCGCAGCCGTAGGCCCAACCCTGCGCGTCAGGCGGGATGCAGCTCAGTTCATAGTGCGGCCGGTGATCCTCGCGCAGGCGGATGCCGACGCAATACAGGGTGTAGTAAGGAAAGTATCGCTTGCACACCGCGTTGCCGCGCTCCACCGCTTCGACGAACTTGTCCGCCGAGGTGGCGAGGTCGGGGATCACCATCTGTCGCCCGCCCCAGAATTTCCACACCGCACGCGAGAATACCACGGTGCGGTCGTGCATCTTCCCGTCCCGCATGTGCTCGGGCCGGCGGAACTCCGGGAACAGCTGGCGCTTGCGTCGAAGCAGGAACAGCGCTTCCTTCAGGTTCCACGGCCGCAACGCGTAGTGCGCCGCCATGCGCAGCGCGAACCCGGCCTCGCCGCTGCCGCGCAGCCCGGCGTGCCAGCGCGCGTCAAACTCCGCCTCGCGCTGGTCGGAATCGAAGGCGACCAGCAGCGTGATCGCCTTGTCCATCATGGTCAGGATGCCGGAGTAGTCGCTGGCGTCGCCGCGCTCTAGCCGCTGCAGGTCCTCGATCGCGGTGCGCAGCGATGAGTAATAGTAGTAGCGCATTTTAAGCGGCGTGTAGGGCCGGATGGAGAGCGTCGCCTCAGTGATGACGCCGAACTGGCCGTAGCCCAGGATGACGCGCTGGAACAGCTCTGCGTTCTCGCTGTCCGAGCACTCCGTGATCTCGCCAGTGGGCGTGACCACTTGCAGCGCGATTGCCTGGTCCGCGCTGCAACCCAGGCGCGGCGAGTTGACGTCGATGCCGCCCACGCCCAACGTGCCGCCGACCGAGGAGGTCAGGTTGAGCGGCGCGGACAGGTAGTCCAAGCCAAGGCGGCGCAGGGACTCAGCGAGGCTCGCCCAGAAGATACCCGCCTGAGCGCGAACCTGCAGTTTCGCGGTGTCGATGGCGATGACACGGCTCATGCCGGTCATGTCGAGCAGCAGACCGCCGAAGGCGACCGACTCGCCTTCCGTCGTCAGGCCACCGCCGCGCACGGTCACCGGCACCCGATGCGCCTGCGCCGCTTTCAGGATGGTGGAAACCTGCAGCGAGCTGCGCGCGATCACCACGCCGTGCGGCATGCCGTAGGCGGTGCCGCCGGCGTCGGTCGAAAACGTGCCGCGTAGATGCGACGCATCGATCACCTCGATGCCCTCTGCGGTCAATTGCGCGGCGAATGCAGGCCAGCCGGCGCCCTGCCAGCGGGCGGGGTTGGTTTGCTGCCGGGGAATGCCGATGAGGGCATCGGACGCGACCGGGTCGGGCGGAATCACGCCCGGTTCGATGTCAGGAATCCGCATGTCAGGACCGCACGACGAGGACCACGCCGAGAATGATGAAGCCGATGCCCACCAGCTTCATCGCCGCGAGGCTCTCGCCTAGCAGCCACCACGCCAGCACCGCGTTGAGCGCGAAGCCCAGAGACACCTTCGGGTAGGTGACACTGACGGGCGTTTTCGCGAGCGTCAGGACCCAGACCACGCGGCTGAAGGCATAGCAGACGGTGACACCGATCATCCTTGGCGCCAGCGCCCAGCCCACCGGTGTCGCGTTGGTGCCGGCCTTGAGCAGCAACTGCGCGGCGCTGCAAAGCACCACGGCAAGAAGGATGTACGAGAGGCTCAGCTCACTCATGCGACCAGCAATGCCGCGGCGACCCGCCGCTCCTCGGCCATGAGGATGTTGTAGGTGCGGCACGCGGCCGCGGTGTCCATCACCTCGACGCCGACACGCGCTTGCATCAGCGCCTGCGTGAGTCGTGGATGCGGGAAGCGCTGGCGCGCGCCGGTGCCTAGCAGAACAATCTCCGGCTTCGCCTCGGCAAGGGACGCGAAGTCCTCGGCGCGCAGCGCGTCAAACCTGGCCACCGGCCAGTCGATGAGGCAGTCGGGAAACACGATCAGGCTCGATTCGTGGCGCTCGCCGTTGACAGCGAACCAGCCTTCGCCGTAGGCGGTGAAGGTGTTGCGGGCGGAAGGGGCATGGGCGTGAAGCTTCATGGCGTGGCTCAGCCGACCAGCCGGAATCCGGCGGCGGCGAAGTGGTGGTCGAAGGCGAAGGCGAGGCTGATGCGGGCACGCTTCATAATCGTGAAGCTGGTGGCGTCGACGGCCGAGAGCTTGTGCAGGCCGCCGCGGCGGAAATACGCCCAGGAACTCTCGAGGTCCCGCAGCTCGCAGGGCAGGATACGCACGGTCGCGGGAGCGTAAATCGAATCCTTCCATGCCAGCGCCACGTCGCGGTTGGCATTGCGCTCGAGGAAGGTGAAAGTTTCAACCACCACTGGCACCGAGGTGTGCAGCTTCGCGCCGCCGCCGCACAGCATGTCCCAATGTTCGCGGGCCTGCGGGTGCAGCGGGTCCCTCGACAATGCGAGCGCGATCCAGGCGCCGCTGTCGACGAACGCCGGCTCGCGCTGGCGCATCAGCGCTCGTCGTGGACCGAATCGTGGTCCACCGAGCTGCGCCGGGGCTCGCCATCCCAAAGCGCGACCGGCCCGGCAGACTGCGGGATCAGCATTGCCTTGCGCACCGCCTCGCGCACCAGTTCGGCTACGCTGCGGCCCGAGCGGGCGGCCGCAGCGCGCAGCGCCGCCAGTTCTTCCTTGCGCAGGTAGACCTGAGTTTTTTCCATATGTGTCAACTTATCTCTCTAACTGCCATATGTCAAGCCATAGCGTCTTCGCTGCTAGAATGGTTTGATGCGAGAGTTCGCCAGAATCAAGCGTCTGCCCCCCTACGTCTTCAACATCACCAACGAGTTGAAGATGGCCGCGCGCCGCCGCGGCGAGGATGTCATCGACCTGTCCATGGGCAACCCGGACGGGCCGACGCCGCAGCAC
>SXNB01000116.1 GCA_005777205.1 Burkholderiales bacterium
GCCGGCTGCACCCGGCATCCCTGGCCTTGTCGATCACCTTGTGCGTGAGCCTGCGCCCCAGGCCGGTGCCGCGGTACGCGTTGCACGCGAAGAGGCGCTTCATCTCCGCGCGGCTTTCATCCAACCGCTTCATGGTCCACGCAGCCGGCGTCAACTCTCGCGTCCCGGGCCAGCAGCAGCAAGCCGTCCGGCGGAACGTACTTGCCGGAAAGCCCGGCCAGTTCTTCCTCGAACCCTTGGAAGCACAGCGCCGCCGACACCAGTTACGAGTCCTCGCGAAACAGGCACCGGATGCTCTCCCGTTCGTCTGCGCGATGGACTGAAACGACGTCAATCATGGGGCATTTTCCACCACTTTTGATTCATACTATCTGCCGTGCGCCTGCACCAGCTCAAGATCGACTACGTCGCCGAACAGGATCGCATGCTCATGCTGATTGCGGCCAGCGACGCGGTCGAGGTGCGCATGTTCCTGACCCGGCGCTTCATCAAGCTGCTTTGGCCGTTGCTGGTGAAGCTGGCCGAGGAGGCGAGTCCGCGCATCAAGACCCAAGCCAACCCAGAGGCGCGCCGCGCGCTGCTGGGCCTGGAGCACGATCAGGCAGTGTCCAAGGCGGATTTCTCCAAGCCCTTCGAGGAGACCCCGCGCAACACGCCGCTGGGCGAGGCGCCGCTGTTGCTGGCGCGCATCCAGACCGGGCATGACCCTAACGGCCTGCCGGTGCTTGCGATGCACCCGGCCGACGGCCAGGGCGTGACCCTGACGCTGGACCCGGTGCTGCTGCATTCCGTGTGCCGGCTGCTGCAGGCGGCGGTGACCAAGAGCGACTGGGACATGGAGCTGCGCCTGCCCGGGACCGAGGCGCGCGAGGCGCCGGAGCGCGGCCTGCCCAGGACCATCAACTGACGGGCCGACGCACCTCGCCTCGTTCGCCCAGACGCGGCTGGTGATTGCTGCGTAGCGTATATAATGTGACCCCTTTGTAAACAAACGGTTAGCGATATCTCCAACGGCTTCGAAAAACTCGGCCTGATCCCGCCGCTGCTGCAGGCGGTGAAGGACATGGGCTACGAAACGCCCAGCCCGATCCAGGAGCAGGCGATTCCCGTGGTCCTCGAGGGCCGCGACCTCATGGCCGGCGCCCAGACGGGCCCCGGCAAGACCGCCGCCTTTGCCCTGCCCACGCTGCAGCGCCTCGCGCAGCACGCGAGCAGTTCCGCGTCGCCTGCGCGCCACCCGATCCGCGTCCTGGTGCTCGCGCCCACGCGCGAACTGGCGATCCAGGTCGAGGAGAGCTTCCGCGACTACGGCAAGCACATGCCGCTGCGCTCTGCCATCGTCTACGGCGGCGCGGACATGAACGCGCAGATCCTGCAGCTGCGCAAGGGCGTCGAGATCCTGGTGGCGACCCCGGGGCGGCTGCTGGATCACGTGCAGAACAAGACCCTGATGCTGAACCAGGTCTCGGTGTTGATCCTGGACGAGGCCGACCGTATGCTCGACATGGGCTTCATGCCCGACATCCGGCGCATCATCGCGCTGCTGCCGCCGTCCAGGCAGAACCTGCTCTTCTCGGCCACCTTCCCGGAGGAGATCAAGAACCTCGCCAAGTCTCTGCTGCGCGATCCGGTGCAGATTCAGGTCGCACGCGCCAACGCGGCCGCGGACCTGGTCAGCCACGTCGTGCATCCGGTGTCGCGCGAGAAGAAGCGTGAACTCCTCACCTACCTCATCCAGACCCGGGGCCTGAAGCAGGTGCTCGTCTTCTCCGGCACGCGCATCGGCGCCAACCGCCTCGCGCACCAGTTGCGCAAGGACCACATCCAGGCCGACGCCATCCACGGCGACAAGACCCAGACCGAGCGCGAAGCCGCGCTCGAGGCCTTCAAGGCCGGCAAGACCGCGGTGCTGGTGGCGACCGACGTCGCTTCCCGCGGCCTGGACATCGAGGGCCTGCCGCAGGTGATCAATTTCGACGTGCCGCGCGCGCCCGAGGACTACGTGCATCGCTTCGGCCGCACCGGCCGTGCCGGGCTGACCGGCGAGGCGATCTCGCTGGTGTCGCCGGAGGACGCGGAATCCATCTCGGCGATCGAGAAGCTGATCAAGAAGTCGATCGAGCGGGTGCTGGTGCCGGGCTTCGAGCCCAATGCCGGCACCGCGGCGACGCTGGTGGGCGGGCCTCCCCGGGGCGAAGGGCGCAGCGATCGCGGGCGACCGCGGCGCGAGGGGCTGCGGCCGGAGCGCGAAGCGCGCGAGCCACGGGAAGCACGCGCACCACGTGAGCCGCGCGAGCCACGCGATGTTCCTTCCCATCGGCCGCATTCCTTTGTGCCGCAGCAGCCGAAATCCCAGGATCCGATCTTCTCCAAGCCTTACGAGCCCGGTACCGGCGCGCCCGCGCCGGCCACGGCAACGCCTTCGGCGCAGTCGGGGCCGCGCCGCGCGCGGCCGGTGGCAGCGCTGCTGGGCGGATTGAAGCGCGCCTGAGCAGGCCCTGACCGTCTCAGGCGTACGCCTGAGCGGGGCTGGCTCGGCCGCCGCTTGCTACGACGTGCTACAGATGCTGCGGGTGTTGCAATGCTTCGCCTGACCCGTTCCATCACGCAACGAGAACTGCGCAACGACTCCGGCGCGGTGCTGCGGGAGGTCCAGGCCGGGCACACGCTGGTGGTGACGCGCAACGGCGTCCCGGTGGCGGAGTTGCGTCCGATCGCGCCGACCCGATTCGTGTCGCGCGCGGCGATTGCCGCAGCCGCAGCGCGCGCGCCGCATCGATGCGCGTCGGTTTCGCGAGGAGGTCGACCGCAGCCTGAACCAGACACCGGATGGCTGAGTCGACCCGGGGTTTGCTCGACACCTCCGTCCTCGTTGACTACGACCAGGTCGATTCGGCGCGGCTGCCGGACGAATCCGCGATCGCAGCCGTTTCGCTCGCCGAGCTCGCGGCGGGTCCGCATGCGGTCCGGGATTCGGCCGAGCGGGCGCGGCGCCAGGACCGGCTGCAGTGGGCGGCCGCGACCTGGGATGCGATTGCGTTCGACGAAGCCGCGGCACGCAGCTACGGTCGCGTCTACGCCGCATCCCGCGCGGCGGGCCGGACCAGTCGCGCGCGCCCTGCCGACCTGTTGATCGCCGCGACCGCGGCAGGCTCATTTCCGTGCCAGCCACGCCCGATGCGGCGGCTTGCCCGGGCGTCGAAAATCTTCAGGCACGCTTTGTGAAGTGATTTCCCGCAGCGCGAGCCGCCCGGCCAGATCCGCGTCGATCGCGAACGAGCGCAGGTTGGTCGAGAAGAACATCTCGCCTGCCTCGGCCAGCAGCTCGTGGCACTGGCCCACCAGGCGCGCATGGTCTCGCTGCACGTCCAGCACGTCCTGCATTTTCTTGGAGTTCGAGAACGACGGCGGGTCGAGGACGATGAGGTCGTAGCGCTCGCCCGCGGCGAGCGCTACGGGAAGCCAGGCCAGCACGTCCGCCCGCAGCAGGCGGTGGGCGGCGGACGCGATGCCATTCAGCGCCAGGTTGCGCGCGGCCCAGGCGAGGTAGGTGTTGGACAAGTCCACCGTCGTCGAGCTGCCGGCTCCGGCGCGCGCGGCATAGACGGTGAAGCTGCCGGTGTAGGCGAACAGGTTGAGGAATCGCGTGCCCGCCCCGTTGTTCGCGCGTCGCGCAATGGATTCGGCAACGCGTCCGCGAAGCGGGCGGTGGTCGAGGAACAAGCCGGTGTCCAGGTAGGTGTCCAGGTCCACCTCGAAGCGGTTCCCGGCCTCCACCACCACCAATGGCTTGGCCGTGGCGTCCCGCTGGCGCTCATACTGCGAGGCGCCGCGTTGTCGCTCGCGACGTTTCAGGTGCAGGTGCCCCGCAGGCACGCCACAGGCTTCGCAGGCCGCGCGGCAGGCGGCTTCCAGCCAGGCCGCGTACTCGGCGGGGTTCATCCGCCAGCCGGTGTCGATCTCCTGCAGGTGCAGATGCACCGCCAGCCCGGACGTGGCGCGTGGCGCGACGGATTCGTACCAGTCCAGGGCGAACGGGAACTGCGGAATGTCGCGGTCGTAGACGCGAAAGCACGAGATGCCGCGCCGCTTCGCCCACTTGCGCCAATGCGCGGCATTCTTGCGTAGGCGATTGGCGAAGACGGAAACGTCGGGAGTGTTTGGCGTATCGGGCGTGTCGGGCACCGGGTGGCTAGAACGGCAGCGGCGCACCCGGCTTGAGCGGTTGCAGCGTCGCGCGGAACGCCTCCTGGATCCGGCGCAGCGCTTCCGGGGTGTCGCCTTCGAAGCGCAGCACGATCACCGGCGTGGTGTTGGATGCGCGCGCCAGGCCAAAGCCGTCGGCGAACTCGGCCCGCACGCCATCGATGGCGAGCACCTTTTTCGCTTGCGGGAAGGGGGACGATCCCTGCAGGCGCTCGATGAGCGCGTGCGGCTCGCCCTCGGCCAGCTTCCAGTTCAGTTCGGGCGTCGAGGGCGCATCCGGCAGTGCCTCCAACACGGCACCCACGTCCCTATCCGGTGCCAGGATCTCCAGCAGCCGCGCGCCGCAGTAGAGCGCATCGTCAAAGCCGTACCAGCGCTCCTTGAAGAAGATGTGCCCGGACATTTCCCCGGCCAGCGGCGCGCCGGTCTCCTTCAGCTTCGCCTTGATGAGCGAATGCCCGGTCTTCCAGATCGTCGCCCGGCCGCCGTGCTGCTCGATCCACGGCGCGAGCAGGCGCGTGCACTTCACGTCGTAGATGACCTCCGCCCCGGGGTTGCGCGAGAGGACGTCCTTCGCAAAGAGCATCAGCTGCCGGTCGGGCAGGATGATGGCGCCCTTTTTCGTGACCACGCCGAGGCGGTCGGCGTCGCCGTCGAAGGCGAGGCCCAGCTCGGCGGGACCGGACTTCAGTTCGGCAACCAGCGCTTCCAGGTTCTCCAACTTGGACGGATCCGGATGGTGGTTGGGGAAGCGCCCGTCCAGCTCGCTGAAGAGCTCGATCACCTCGCAGCCCAGGCGCCGGAACAGGCGCGGCGCGACAACGCCAGCGACGCCGTTGCCGCAATCCATGGCGATGCGCATCGGGCGCGCAAGGCGGACGTCACCGACGATGCGCTCGACGTAGGCATCGAGCACGTCTACGCTGCGTCGGCTGCCCGATCCGGACTCGAAGCGACTGGATTCCACCGTCGCGCGCAGTCCCTGGATGTCCTCGCTGGTGAGCGTGGTTCCGGCCACCACCATCTTCAGGCCATTCTGGTCGCCCGGGTTGTGGCTGCCCGTGACCATCACCGCGCTGTGGCAGCCGAGGTGGTGCGCGGCAAAATAAGTGACCGGCGTGGGCACGATGCCCAGCTCAATCACGTCCGCGCCGGCGGCATTGAGGCCATCCATCAGGGCGGCGCACAGCTTCGGGCTGGAGAGCCGGCCGTCGCGGCCGAGGGCGAACACCGGCGCACCTCGGGCGCGGCCGAGCGCCCCGAGCGCGCGCCCGACCTCGCGCACCAGCGCAGCCGAGAGCACGCTTCCGGCAATGCCGCGGATGTCGTAGGCGCGGAAGACTTCGGCGGGAATCCTCATGCTTCGGTCAGGAACGCGATCACGCGCCGCGCCAGCCAGTGGCGGCGCGCGGGAAACCCGGCGTGGCCGCCGGTGTGGGGGAAGTCAAGGGTCACGGCGGACGGTATATCACGAAGCGATTGCGCCGCCGCGTCCAGCGCCGCTGCCGGCAAGAACGGATCGTTGCGTGCATTCACCACCAGCGTCGGCACGCGGATGCGCGCGAGGTACGGCCCGCTCGAAGAGCGCGCCCAGTAATCCTCGGCGCCCGCGAAGCCGTGCAGCGGCGCGGTGACGGTGTCGTCGAACTCGAAGAAGGTGTGCGCGTGGGCAAGGCGGGCCTCGTCGATCGCGATCTGGCCGGCGCGCTGCTTCTGCAGCGTCTTCTTTTTCAGCGTCGACAGGAATACGCGGGTGTAGACCTCGCGCCCGAAGCCGCGGTCGAGCTTGCGGCCGGCGGCGGCGAGGTCGAGCGGCGCAGAGACGGCCGCGGCGCGCTTCACGCCCGCGCGCTCGCCGGCCTCGCCCAGGTGCTTGAGCAGCGCGTTGCCGCCCAGCGAAATGCCGACGGCATGCTTCGCTCCGAGCCGCTCCAGGACCCAGGCGATCTCCGCGCTGTCGCCGGAGTGGTAGGCGCGCGGCAGGCGATTGAGCTCGCCGGAGCAACCGCGGAAATGCGGCACCACGCAGCGAAAGCCCTTCTCAAGCGCCCGCGCGGCGATGGCGCGCGCGTAGGGGCTGGCCGAGCTGCCTTCCAGTCCATGGAACAGCGCGAGGACCGGACCTTTCTGCCCGAGCCAGTCCAGGTCGATGAAGTCGCCGTCGGGCGTGTCCCAGCGCTCGCGCCGCCATTCAATGCGCGGCGCGGGGGCGAGCGCCGCATAGAGGGTCTGCAGGTGGCCGCCAGGCAGCCACCAGGGCGCTTCGTAGGTCTCGCTCAATGCAGCGTCTTGGTCGAGGACGGCGGCGGTTCCGCCGCGGCGGCGCTGCCAGAGACCGGAGGCGAGGCGTGGTGTACCACCATACGCCATCCGGCGGCGGTGCGCAGGTACACGTTGGTGGCGACCACCGGCGCCCGCGGCTTGGCTTCGCCCCGCACCGTGATGCTCTCGTGCACATTATGGACCGCGACCATCATCCCGGCGATGACCACCTGCTGCGTCGCGCGCACGCGCATGTGCGGGCCGCCGGCGAACATGCTGCGCCACGCGGCGCTGACCTGCTCGACACCGGCCAGGCGCGGCGCGCCTGGATGCACGCAGACGATGTCCTCGTCCTCGGCCCAGACCGCGATCATCAGGTCCAGGTCGGCGCGCTCCAGCGCGTCGTAGAAGGCGTTTTCCGCGTCCTGCGCGGTGGGGAAGTTCCGGTTGCTCAAGATGGAAATTCTATCGCCGCGCGCACCTTCTCTACCGTGAGTTCCATCATGCAGCGGAAGTGGCCCAGCGGGCATTCGCGCTGGAAGCAGGGGCTGCAGTCCGGGTGCAGCCACAGCACCTTCGCCGCGCTCGAGGGCGGCGGGGTGTGTTCCGGGCTGGAGGAGCCGTAGAGCGCGGTGAGCGGGCGGCCCAGCGCCGCGGCGACGAGCATCAGGCCGGAGTCGATGCTGACCACGAAGGCCGCGCCGGCGATGAGATCCATGGCCTCGTCGAGCGTGGTCTTGCCGGCGAGGCTGAGGCCCGGGATGCCGGCGCAGGCGTCGGCATCCTTCGCCGAACCCAGTAGCACCGCGGGAAGCGGAAGCATCGGCGCCAGGTCGGCGAAATACGGCCAGCGTTTCGCCGGGCCGTACTCCGCGCCCGGGCACAGGACGCAGTACGCGCCGGCGATGCCGAACTTCGCCGCCGCAGCGGCCGAGGCCTCGGGAATGGAGCGGAGGATCGTGGCCGGCAGTGGCTGCGCCGGCTCCCTGCCAGGCGCCTCCGACAGGCGCGCGTAGTGCAGCGCCATGGGCGCCTTGGTGTTCTGGTGCAGGCGGTTGACGAAGCCGTAGCGGAACTCACCCGCGTAGCCCACGCGCTCCGGGATGCCGGCGAAGAACGGTAGCAGCGCCGACTTGAAGGAATTGGGCAGCACCAGCGCCTGGTCGTAATTGCGCGCGCCCAGCAACCTGCCCAGGCGCCAGCGCTCGCCCAGCTGCAACTCGCCGTGGCGCAGGTCGGCCTCGATGACCTCGTCCACCTCGGGCATGCGCCGCAGCACCGGCGCGATCCACGGCGGGCCGAGGGCTTCGATGCGGATCGCGGGATGCTTTTCGCGCAGCCGGGCCAGCATCGGCTGCGCCATCAGCGCGTCGCCGATCCAGTTCGGGGCTACGACCAGGACCTTCAGGTCAATGCCCCTTGGGTGCGGCGCCCTTGTAGAGGAACTTTGTCCCGCAATAGGGGCACAGCATCTCGCCCTTCTTCACTACGTCGAGGAACACCCGCGGATGGCGCGACCACAGCGGCGCGCCGGGCAGCGGGCAATGCAGCGGCAGGTCCTTCTCCGTGACCTCGACCTGGCGCGAACGGCTGGTGTCCTGGTCGGTGCTCATGGCCGGCCTATTTCTTCTTCATCGGCACCGGGGTCAGCCAGTGCTTGTGCTTGCGGTTTTTGCCAGTGACCACGTCGAAGAAGGCCTTCTGCAGCACCTTGGTGATCGGGCCCGCCTTGCCGGCGCCGATCTGGCGCTGGTCGAGCTCCCGGATCGGGGTGACCTCGGCGGCGGTGCCGGTGAAGAAGCACTCGTCCGAAATATAGATATCGTCCCGCGTCAGGCGCTTCGCCCTCACCTTGTAGCCCAAGCCCTCGGCGAGATCAATGACCGAGGAACGCGTGATGCCGGTCAAGGCAGAAGTGAGTTCCGGCTCGTAGATGATGCCGTCCTTGATGACGAAGATGTTCTCGCCCGCGCCCTCGGCGACAAAGCCGTCGACATCCAGCAGCAATCCCTCGTCGTAGCCGTGCTGCGTGGCCTCCAGCGTGGCCAGCACCGAGTTGGGGTAGGTGCCCGACATCTTGGCGCGCGCCATGGTGACGTTGACGTGGTGGCGCGCCACCGAGGCGGTCTTGACGCGGATGCCCTTGTCCAGCGCCTCCGGCCCGAGATAGGCCCCCCAGGGCCAGGCGGCGATCGCCACGTGCACCTTCGCGCCCACCGGGGACACGCCCATCTTCTCCGAGCCGTAAAAGGCGATCGGCCGGATGTAGCAGGATTCATGTCCGTTGGCCGCGACGACGTCGATCTGCGCCTGCATCAGGCGCTCGACGCTGTACGGGATCTTCATCATGTAGATGTGGCCCGAGTTGATCAGGCGCTGGCTGTGCTCATGCAGGCGGAAAATCTGCGTGCCGCTCACCGTCTTGTAGGCCCGAACGCCCTCGAACACCGCCAGCCCGTAGTGCAGGGAGTGCGTGAGGACGTGGGTGGTGGCCGAGCGCCACGGCACTAGCTTGCCGTCGTACCAGATCCAGCCGTCGCGGTCGGCCATCGAGAGGGCGGGCTTGGCCGCGGCTTTTGCTTTCGCCATGAGGCGGGTTCTCCAGGTAGCCAGGTTGGGTTCGCCACCAGTAAACCACAGCACCTTGGTCTGCGCCATACTATTAACATGGCTGTTAATCATGAACGCGTGTTCCATGCCCTTGCCTCGCTGCCGCGGCGGCAGCTGATCGCGTTCCTCGCCCAGACCGCGGCCTCCACCACCGACCTCGCGGCGCGCTTCGGCCTGTCGGCGCCGGCGGTGTCGCGGCACCTCTCGGTGCTGCAGCACGCGGGCCTGGTGTCCGCTGAGCGCCAGGGGCAGAAGGTGCTGTACCGGCTGGAGCGCGAGGCGTTGCTGGGGGCGCTCGCGCGTTTCGCCTCGGAGGTGGACGGTCCGCTGCGGCGCGGGCCGCGCGAGGCGATCTGATGCTACGCTCGCGCCGCGAGGGAGAAGCATGAAGGCATTTATTCTGTTTTGCGGGACGCTGCTGCTGGGCGGCTGTGCGTTGACGCCCACCGAGGAACTGGTGTCCTCGGGCGCCGTCGTGCGGGAACTGCCGCGCGAGTCGGGCGAAGCGGTGCCCGTGGCGCGCTTTTCGCTGCGCGCCGAGGGCGAGGCGCTGCCGCCCCACTGGGAGCCCATGATCGTGTTGCCCTCCAAGCCCCGCACCCAGCTGCGCTTCGCCAAGGCCCTGTCCGGGCAGGCGCTGCCTTACGCCACGCTGATGTACGTCTGGTCCAACACGGTTCCCGTCGAGACAGTACTCGACAACCCGCACACCAGCCGGGTGAAGATGATCGTGGTGGAGAGCGGCGCGGGCGGCGTGGGCCAGTGGCGCAGCTATAAGCGCAACGTGCGCGAGGACTTCCAGCGCGCGTTTGGCGAGGAGCCCTGGGACGTGGTCGCGGTGGGGATGATGACCGACACGGACAACACCGGGCAGACGGCGCACTCGTACTACGGTGATATCACTTTCCTCAGAGACCTCTGAGATGGACCACCGCTGCCCCGAGTGCGGCGCGAGCCTGGCCCGGCGCAAGCTGGTGCACGCCGTGCTGGCGCGGATGGAGATCGACTGCGAGCACTGCAAGCGCCGGATCGGGCTCAATATCCATAAGCTGGAATCGGCGGTGGTGATGGTGAATTTCGCCGTGGTCCTCGTGCTGGGCGCGCTCGCGTACTGGTACCGGACGCAGGAGTTGATGCTGTGGACGCTGGGTGCGGCACTGTTCGCCGGAGTGGCGGTGCCGCTGCTCGAGCGCACCGTGCTGCGCGACTGGCCGCGCTATGCGCGCCTCGGGCAGGCTGGCGGTGGCTGAGGCCGGCCGGGTCGCGGTGGTCACCGGCGCCGCGCGCGGCATCGGGCTTGCCTTGACGCGCAAGTTTCTCGATGCCGGCTACCGCGTCGCCATGCTCGATGTCGACGCCGCCAACCTTGCCCCGTCAGCGAAAGAGGTGGGGCGTGGCGTGCTGCCCATCGCGTGCGACGTTTCCGTTCCGGCGCAGGTCAAATCCGCTGTGGCCAGGATCGAGGCCGATTTCGGCCGCATCGACGCCCTGGTCAACAACGCCGGCATCGTGGTGTTCAAGAAACTGCTCGATACCTCGTTCGAGGAATGGTCGCGGGTGCTCGACGTCAACCTCTCTGGCCCCTTCATCTGTACCCAGTTGTGCGCGCCGGTCATGCTCAAGAACGGCGGCGGCGCCGTGGTCAACATCACCTCCATCTCCGGCCTGCGCGCGAGTTCCCTGCGCGTGGCCTACGGCACCAGCAAGGCGGGGCTTGATCACCTCACCAAGCAGCAGGCGGTGGAACTGGGAAATCTGGGCATCCGCGTCAACGCCGTCGCCCCCGGGCCGGTGGATACCGCCATGGCGAAGCGGGTGCATACGCCGGACATTCGTGCCGACTACCACGATGCCATTCCCTTAAACCGCTACGGCACCGAGGACGAGATCGCGCAGGCCGCGGTGTTCCTGTGCAGCGAGCAGGCTTCCTATATCAATGGGCAGACGCTGGCGGTCGATGGGGGGTTCGATGCGGCGGGGATCGGGTTGCCCAGCTTGCGGGGCTGAGGGGGCCTGCAGCCTCCGGATGTAACCGATCCGGTTACATTTTCCGCTCCTAGGCGCCGTGCATGGGCGCGTTCCTGGTCACCTTTTCGCTGCTGGGCCTGCTGATCGGCACGCTGGGCCGAATCCTCTCGCGCCTGATCCACTGGCATCCGGCGAAGAGCTTCGTCGCTTCGCTGGCGGCGATCGTGCTGGCGCCCCTGCGGGTGTTCGTGCCGACCGCGGCCGGCTTCACCGCCGGGCGCAGGCTCACGACGCTGTTCTTCAGGAACCGGGACTAGGTCGCGCCTCCTCTGGAAAGACCGCGGCCCACATCTCGCGCACCGCATTCGCGTGCGCCTGTGCCTGCTTCGGCGGCACGCGGGCGAACTTCTCGCCTTGCAGCCGCAGCGCATGCTGCATGCGCCGGAAGTCCCGGTACGCGGCCTGGCAGCGCACCGCAACGTCGCGGCCGATGAGGCCCAGGTCCGCGGCGATGCCGAGCAGCGCGATGTTGCCCAGGTTCCCGGTGAGGGCGGGGTGGCGGAAGGACTGCGCCAGCACCAGGGTCTGCACCGCGAACTCGATGTCGATCATGCCGCCGCGGTCGTGCTTGAGGTCAAAGAGGCCCGAAGGGTTCGGGTGCGCGGCGTGCAGGCGCTCGCGCATGGCGAGCACTTCCTTCGCGAGCGCGGGCAGGTCGCGCTCGCGGGTAAGGATCCGGTTGCGGATAGCCTCGAATTTCGCGCCGATGCCGCGCTCGCCCGCGGCGAAGCGCGCCCGTGTCAGCGCCTGGTGCTCCCACACCCAGGCCGATTTTTCCTGGTACTCCTCGAAACCGGACAGCGACGACACCAGCAAACCCTTGGAGCCCGAGGGCCGCAGGGCGAGGTCGGTCTCGAACAGGGTGCCCGACGAGGTATTGGCCGAGAGCCAGTTGTTGTAGCGCTGGCCGAGGCGAATGTAGTTCTCCTCGGCGCGCGGGTCGGGGTCCTCGAACAGGAACACCATGTCCAAGTCTGAGGCGTAGCCCAGTTCCTTGCCCCCCAGCTTGCCGTAGCCGATGACAGCGAAGCGCGGCACCTCGCAGTGGCGGTTGCGCACGTCGCGCCAGGCCGCCTCCAGCGTGAGGCCCAGCACGCGATCGGCGAGCTCCGAGAGGTGGTCGGCGAGCGTCTCCACCGTGAGCAGGCCCGCCAGGTCCTGCGCCATCAGACGGAACACCTGCGACTGGTGGTGCTCGCGCAGCAGGTTCATCTGGCGCTCGGTATCGCTCGCCGCCGCGTCCAGCGCGGCGCGCAGCGGCTGCTCGAACCCCGCCCAGTCCGGCGGCGCATAGAGCATGCGGTCATCGAGCAGCTCGTCCATGAGCAGCGGATGGCGCGTGACGTAGTCGGCGGCCCAGGGCGAGGCGCCGATGATGCGCGCCACACGCTCCAGCGCCTGCGGGTTCTCGGCGAGCAGCGCGAGGTAGGCGGCGCGGCGCGCCACCGCCTCGATCAGGTCGATGCCGCGCGCGAGCGTGGCCTCGGGGTCGGGCGTGGCCTTGGCCGCCTTCGCGAGCAGCGGCACCACGTGGTCGACGCGGCGGCGCGAATCCTCGGGCAACTGGGCGTAGCGCTGACTGTTGCGCAGCTGCTCGGCGCGCGGGTGCTCCGGCCAGGGCAGCTCGGCGTCCTCCGCCGACTCGGCGAACACGGCGCGGAACTGGCGCGTCACCGCGCCGCGGTGGGCATCCAGCGCGGCGCGGAACGTGGCCCAGTCCGGGAAATCCATCATCAGCGCGATGCGGCGCCGGTCGTCCTCGCCCGTGGGCAGCAGGTGCGTCTGCGCGTCGTCCAGGTACTGCAGCCGGTGCTCCAGGTTGCGCAGGAACGCATAGGCCGTGGACAGTTCCCGAACCGCGTCCTCCGGCAGCATCCGCCGCTCGCCCTGCAGCCCCAGGACCTCCAGCGTCGGGCGCACCGTGAGCGCCGGGTCGCGCCCGCCCCGAATCAGTTGCTGCGCCTGGGCGACGAACTCGATTTCGCGGATCCCGCCTGGGCCCAGCTTGACGTCGTCGGCGCGCTCGCGCCGCTCGACATCCTTGCGCACCTCCGCGTGCAGGCGCCGCATCGCGGCGAGCGTGGCGTAGTCCAGGTACTTGCGGAACACGAACGGCCGCGTGATGGCCTCAAGGGGAGAATGGTCGGGTCCGTCAGCACCCGAGGGTGCTCCTGTCATTGCCCTCGCCTTGATCCAGGCGTAGCGCTCCCACTCGCGGCCCTGGCTGACGAAGTAGTTCTCCAGCGCGTCGTAGCTCGCCACCAGCGGGCCTGAGGCGCCGTAGGGGCGCAGGCGCATGTCGACGCGGAACACGTAGCCGTCCCCGTCGATGTCCTGCAGCAGGGAGATGAGCTTGCGCCCGGCGCGTTCCAGTTTTTCCTGGTCGCCGTCCTCAGGGTGAAGAAAGACCAGGTCGATGTCCGAGGACACGTTCAGTTCCCGGCCGCCCAGCTTGCCCATCGCCACTACCACCAGGTCCGGGCGACCGGCCCAGTCGAGCGCACAGCGGATTGCCTGCTCGGCGAGTTCGCTCATGACGCCGCAGACTTCGGCGAGGTCCGCGCGGCCATCGAGGTCCCGCGCCATGGTGCGCAGGAGCACGCGCTGGCGCAGGCGTCGCAGGCGGCGCCTGAGCGCGGCTTCGTCATCGCCGGCTGCGCCCTCGAGTGCGCGCGCGATTTCCCCGGCAGAGAACGCCGGCGTCGCGGGATCCAGCTCGGCGCGGAGCGCCGGGTGCGCTGCGAGCCAGTGCCCCGCAACCCTGGAAAAGTCAATTTTCCGAATCGGATCCGGCATTTACGGATAAAATGAAATGCGGGCCCACGGCATCGAATAAGGAACGTTCATGGCTCACGGATGCCTCAAGGATAGTGGGAACGCGTAAGCCCTGATGCAAATCTTTCTAAAACGACTACTGCTGGCGCTCGAGGTGCTCGCCTGGACGGCGTTTTTCGCCTTCGCGCTGACCTTCCTCGCCCTGCGCTACTGGGTGCTGCCCAACATCGAGGGCCAGCGCGACAACATTGTCGCAGCGATCTCGCAGGCGGTGGGCCTGCCGGTGAAAATTGGCGCCCTAGAGACCGACTGGGCGGGCCTGAGGCCGCGGTTGTCGATCTCGGAGGTGCGCGTCTTCGACCGTAACGGGCGCGAGGCGCTGGTGCTGCCGATGGTGGAGAACGTGGTGTCGTGGCGATCCCTCGTCTTCATGGACCTGCGGCTGCACTCGCTTCTCATCGATGGCCCCAAGCTCGAAGTGCGACGCGACCCGAAGGGCGCGATCACCGTGGGCGGGATCGACATCGGCGGCGGCGACCAGGGCCGGCTCTCGGACTGGGTGCTGGCGCAGAACGAGATCATCATCCGTGATGCGGAGGTGACCTGGACCGACGAGCTGCGCGGCGCGCCGCCGCTGGCGCTCACCGCGCTCAACTTTCGTCTTGCCAACGAAGGCGACCTGCACGCCATCGGCCTGTCGGCGCGGCCGCCGCGCCACCTGGGCCCCGGCGTGGAGCTGCGCGCGGAACTGGTCGGCCGCAGCCTGAAGCAGCTCGCGCAATGGAACGGGCGCGTGTTCGCGGAACTGGGCGCCACCAACCTCGCCGGCTGGCGCGCCTGGGTAGACTATCCGTTCGACGTGCGCTCGGGCGAGGGCGCGCTTCGGGTCTGGGCGTCGCTGGGCGAAGGCGCGGTGCGCCGCGCGACGGCGGACGTGGCGCTGACCGACGTCGTCGCGCGCATGGGCAAGGACCTGCCGCCGCTGGAGATCACCAGCGTGCGCGGCCGGCTGCAGGGCCGCGCCACCGGCAAGGGCTACGAGTTCGGCGTGCGCAACCTCGCACTCGTCTCGCCGCGCTCGGCGCCGATGAAGGCGAGCGGCCTGCGCGTGCTGTGGGAGCCGGCCGAGGGGGCGCAGCCACAGAAGGGCGCGCTGGAGGCGAACCTGATCGAGCTGGGCCCCCTGGTCCAGCTCGCCGAATTCCTGCCACTTCCGGCCGACCTGCGCCGGGTGCTGGCCGAGCTCGCGCCGCAGGGCAACCTACTCGACGCCAAGCTGGACTGGACCGGCGAGCTGCCCGACCAGGCCGCATACACGGCGAAGATGCGCTTCGCCGGGCTCGCGGCGAACGCCTGGCGCAGCATCCCGGGTTTCGCGGGCCTCTCGGGCAGCCTGGAGGCGAGCGAGAAGAAGGGCACGCTGTACCTCGCCTCGCAGAAGTCCGAGCTCGACCTGCCCGGGATCTTCCCCGAGCCGCGCATCCAGCTCGATTCCCTGAATGGTGAAGTGGGCTGGGAACTGCCCTCCGGCGGCGGCTTCGTCGTGCGCCTGCCCAGTCTGAGCTTCGCCAACCCGGACCTGGCCGGTTCGGCCTTCGGCAACTACCGCTGGACGGGCGAAGGCCCGGGCGAGCTCGACCTGTCGGCGCAGCTGTCGCGCGCCGACGGCCGGCGCACCGCCAAGTACCTGCCGTTGTCCTCGATCATGGGACCGGAGACGCGCGGCTGGCTGGAGCGGGCGGTCGTCGCCGGCAACGTGAAGGAGGCGAGGCTGCGGATCAAGGGCGACCTGCGCGAGTTCCCCTTCACCGACCCGGCCAAGGGCCAGTTCCAGATCGCCGCTAAGGTGGGCGCGGGCGTGCTGGACTACGTCGAGGGCTGGCCGCGCATCTCCCAGATCGAGGCCGACCTGTTGTTCGAGCGCGGGCGCATGGAAATCGTCGGCCGTAGCGGCGTCATCCTCGGCGCGCGCGTGGGCAACACGCGCGTCGGCATCCCCAACCTGATGTCCAAAGATCCGCGCCTCGTGCTGGACGGCAGCGCAGAAGGGCCGAGCGCCGACTTCCTCAAGTTCGTGCAGGAGAGTGGGGTGCGCCGCATGCTGGGTGGCGTGACGGATGGCATGAGCGCGCAAGGGCGAGGCCAGCTGCGCCTGCGGCTGGAGCTGCCGCTGAACGATCGCGCGAGGGCCCGTACCAGCGGAGAGTTCCAGATCACCAACAACGTGCTGGTCCTGGACGCGCGCGTGCCGTCCATCAGCGCGGCGAACGGGCGCATCGTCTTCACCGAGGACTCGCTCAACATCGCCGATTTGCGTGGCACCCTGTTCGGCGGACCGGTCGCGATCTCCGGCGGCAGCAAGGCGGGCGTCCCGTTGGCCGTCGTGGCCCGCGGCCGCGGCACCGTGGAGGGCTTTAGCGCGCTGTTCGACCACCCGTGGCGCAAGCGCCTGTCCGGCGGCGCGGCCTACGTCGCTACCATCAGCGCGCTGGAGGGCCGCATCCGCACCTCGTTCGAGACTTCGCTGGAGGGCGTGGCGAGCGCCCTGCCCGAGCCGTTGGGGAAGCTCCCGAGCGACGTGCTGCCGCTGCGGGTGGAGGTGCTGCCTGGCGAGGGCCGCGAACGCGTCATGGTGACGCTGGGCCCCCAGGCCGGGCGCATCGTGGCCGCGGAGTTCCTGCGCGCCGCGGCACCCGGCGGCGCGATGCGGGCGCAGCGCGCGCTGGTGATGCTCAACCCGGAGCCGGGCGAGCCGCCGCGCATGCCGGAGCGGCGCGGCTTCACCGTGCGCGGCGCCCTGCACGCGCTCGACCTGGACCGGTGGTTGCTGCTGCTGCGCGAGAACAGCGGCGAGGGCAGCGCGGCGGGCGAGGGCGGCGCCAGCTTCGAGCTCAAGGTCGGCATCCTCGATGCCCTCGGCAAGCGCATGCGGAATGTGGCGATGAAGGGCGTGACTGAGGGCGAGGGCTGGTCGGCCTCCATGGACGCCGCGGAGTTCGCCGGCGACCTCGTCTATCGCCCCGAGGGCGGCGGCCGGGTGGTGGCACGCTTCAAGCATTTCAGCGTGCCGGAAAATTCGCCCGGCGCTAAGGAGGGCGAAGCCGCGCGCGAAATGCCGGCGGTCGACCTGGTCGCCGAGAGCTTCACCCACCGCGGCCGCCGCATGGGGCGCGTCGAGATCGCGGCGCGCCACGAGGGCCGGAACTGGCGCATCGACAAGCTGGCCATGGTCAACCCGGATTCCGCGCTCGCGGGCAAGGGCCTGTGGCGCACCGGCCCGGCGCTGCGCACCTCGCTCGCCGACACAGCCGCCTCGCGCACCGCGCTCGAATTCAAGCTCGACGCCACCGACGTCGGCGCCTTCCTCGCGCGCATGGGCTACCCGGACCACGTCAAGGGCGGCCGCGGCCGCGTCCAGGGCAGCCTCGACTGGGGCGGCGACCCGGTGTCGCTCGACTTCGCCACGCTGGGCGGGAAGCTGGACATGCAGGTGGACGACGGCCAGTTCCTCGAGATCGAGCCCGGAATCGGAAAGCTTCTCTCCCTCATGAGCCTGCAGATGCTGCCGCGGCGGATCAAGATGGATTTCCGCGACGTGTTCTCCAAGGGCTTCCAGTTCGACCGCATCTCCTCCAGCCTCGCCATCGAGCGCGGCGTGATGACCACCAAGGACTTCCGCATGCGCGGGCCGGCGGCGGAAGTCACCATGAGCGGGCTGGCGGACCTTAACCTGGAGGCGCAGAACCTTCGGGTACGCGTCATCCCGCGCGTGGATGGCGTCGCCTCCACCATAGCTGGCCTGATCAACCCGGTGGCGGGCGTGGCCATGATGATCGCGCAGAAGCTGATCAAGGACCCATTGGGCCAGCTTGTCGCCTACGAGTACAACATCACCGGCACCTGGACCAATCCCAAGGTTGACAAGGGCGGGTCGGCGCCCCCGGCACCGCCCAATGAAGACCGCCAAACCACGGTGCCGGGCAACTGAGAAGGTAAACTGCGCAAGATGGATACCGACGTTCTTCTCGCCACCGCCGACGCCTGCCTGCTTGCGCCCTACGACCTGCAGCCGGGCAAGCTGGATGCGGTTTTCGGCGCGCTTGCCACCCGCAGGCTCGACTACGCCGACCTCTACTTCCAGTACACCCGCTCCGAGGGCTGGAGCCTGGAGGAGGGCATCGTCAAGTCGGGCAGCTTCAGCATCGACCAGGGCGTGGGCGTGCGCGCCATCGCCGGCGAGAAGACCGCGTTCGCGTATTCGGACGAAATCAGCCCGGCTGCGCTCGCCGATGCGGCGAAAGCCACGCGCGCCATCGCCAGCGCCGGCGGCGGCAAGAAGGGCCGCGTTGCGCGCAGGACCGGTGCGCCCCGGCGCTATGAGCCGATCGATCCGCTGGCGTCGCTGGGCGCCGAGGCCAAGGTGGCTATGCTGGAGCGGCTGGAGAAGAAGTGCCGTGCGCTGGATGCGCGTGTCACGCAGGTGATGGCGCATCTCGCGGGCGAGTACGAGGTGGTGCTGATTGCGCGCGCCGATGGCGTGCTCGCCGCGGACGTGCGCCCGCTGGTGCGCCTGTCGGTGCAAGTGATCGTCGAGCAGGAGGGCCGGCGCGAATCCGGTTCGTCCGGCGGCGGCACGCGCGGCGATTATTCCCACTTTACCGAGGCGGTGCTGGACGACTACGCGCAGCGCTCGGTGTCGCAGGCGCTGGTGAACCTGCGCGCCAAACCCTCGCCCGCCGGGACCATGACCGTGGTGCTCGGGCCCGGCTGGCCGGGGATCCTGCTGCACGAGGCCATCGGCCACGGGCTGGAGGGCGACTTCAACAGGAAGGGTAGCTCGGCGTTTTCCGGCCGCATCGGCGAGCGCGTCGCGGCGCCTGGCGTGACCGTGGTGGACGACGGCACCATCCCGGATCGGAGAGGTTCGCTGACGGTGGACGACGAGGGCAACCCGACCATGCGCACGGTGCTGCTCGAGGACGGCATCCTGCGCGGCTACATGCAGGACAGCC
>SXNB01000117.1 GCA_005777205.1 Burkholderiales bacterium
TACGTGCAGTACGCGCATGCCCGCATCTGCAGCATGCTGCGCCAATGGCCGGGCGAGTTGGCGGCGCTCGCGAAGGTTTCGCTGGCGCCGCTTACCCATCTGCGCGAGCTTGCGCTGATGCAGCAGCTGGCGGCCTACCCTGAGGCGGTGTCCGCTGCCGCGGAGGAGTTCGCGCCGCACGCCGTGGCGTTCTACCTGCGCGGACTCGCAGGGGAATTCCACGGTTACTATAATGCCGAGCGCATCCTGGTCGAGGACCCCGCCCTGCGCGAAGCGCGCCTCGCGCTCGCCGCTGCGGTCCGCCAGACACTCGCCAACGGCCTCGCGCTGCTCGGCGTGGGCGCGCCGGAGAAAATGTGATGGCTAGAGCAAGAAGGCAGGCGAAACCGGAACCCTCCCGCTCGCGCGGCGGGTTCCTGCTGGGGCTGTTCGTCGGCCTGTTCGCGGGCCTGGCGATCTCGCTCGGGGTCGCCTTCTACCTGAACAAGACGCCGATTCCCTTCCTTGGCCAGGCCAGGCTGGCCGCCAAGGACGACGCGGTGAAGCCCCCCGCGGTGGCTGGCATGCCACAGGCTGGCGCGCCCAAGGCGGACAAGCCGAAGTTCGACTTCTACAAGATACTTCCCGGCGGCGAGGAACCCGTCTCGGAGAAGGAATTGAAGGACTCGGCCAAGTCGGCGAAGTCCCCGCCCGAGGCCGCCAAGGCCGAGCCCCGGGCGATCTATTACATCCAGGCAGGCGCGTTCGAGAACCCCGCGGACGCGGACAACCAGAAGGCCAAGCTGGCGCTGCTGGGTCTGGAGGCCGCCGTCGAGCCCATCAACCTGCCGGACAAGGGCGCCTGGTACCGGGTCCGGCTGGGGCCCTACGCGCGGATCGATGAACTGAACCGCGTGCGCCAGAGTCTGACCCAGAACGGAATCGAGGCCAGCCTGGTCAAACTCAAGGATCCGGCCACCAAGGACAATTGATGAAACGCAACTTTCTTCCACGGCGCCGCAACCTCGTCGCCGCCCTCGCCCTGGTTCCGTTCCTGCCCGGCGTGGCGCGCGCACAGCAGCCCGGCACAGACTACACCTCGCTCGACCCCAAACTGCCCGTGGAGTCGGACGGGAAGATCGAGGTGGTGGAGTTCTTCTGGTACGGGTGCCCGGCCTGCTACAAGATGGAACCCCTGCTGGATGCTTGGGTTCCGAAGCTGCAGGCCGACACCCTCTTCCGCAGGATTCCGGCCGTGTTCAACGACCGCTGGGCGGTCGACGCGGCGATCTATTACACCTTCGAGGCCATGGGCGCGGTGGAGAAGCTGCACAAGCCCTTCTTCGATTCGATCCACGAGGACCGCCTGCGGACGGACAACGGCCCCGCGCTCAGCCAGTGGCTGCAGCGGAACGGGGTCGATCTGAAGAAGTTCGAGGGCATGAGGAAGTCCTTCGGCGTGCAGAGCAAGGTGCGCCGCGCCGCGCAGCTGGGCGCCGCCTACCGCATCGAGGGTACACCCACGCTGGCGGTGCATGGTCGCTACATCATCAAGATCGAGCAGGCGCAGACCTTCGAACGCATGATCGCCATCGCCGACCACCTGGTCGGCGTCACGCGCAAGTCGCTGCCGGCGGCGAAGCGATCCTGACGAGGATCGTCTCCCTCGTTCCTTCCATCACGGAACTGGTCTGCGAGCTGGGGCTCACGGACCGGCTGGTCGGGCGCACCGGGTTCTGCACCCATCCGCGTGAGGTCCTGAAGGGCATCCCGAAGGTCGGCGGCACCAAAGACGTGAATCTGGCAAAGATCCGGGCTCTCGCCCCGACGCACGTCATCCTCAACGTCGACGAGAACACCAAGGCGGCCGCCGACGCTCTCGCCGCGTTCGTGCCGAACCTCATCGTCACCCATCCGCTCTCCCCGGAGGACAATCTGGTGCTGTACCGACAGATCGGCGCCGCCTTCGGCAAGGAACGCGAGGCCGAAGCGCTCTGCGCCAGGTTTGAATCCGAGCTGATCGAAGTGCGGAGGCGGACCTTCCCGGAACGGAAGGTCCTGTACCTGATCTGGAAGGCTCCCTGGATGACGGTGTCCCCCGACACCTACATTTCGCGCACACTCGCGATCTTTGGCCTGCGCACGGTTCCGCAGTACGCGCAAGCGCGCTACCCGAAGCTCCCGGACCTGGAGGTCCCCGGCGTGGACCTGGTCCTGGTCTCGAGCGAACCCTACCGCTTCACCGAAAAGCACCTGATCGAGATCGAGCGCCTCTCGGGCAGGCCCGCGCACCTCATCGACGGCGAAATGACCTCCTGGTACGGACCGCGAGCGATCGCGGGCCTCGCCTACCTGAGCCGCTTCGCGGAGACCTTGCCCAGCCGCAGGATGGCGTAGCCGAACGCACGCCGTCTCCTCCAGGTTCGTCCCGGACCACCTGCTGTCGTCCACGGCTTCGCTCCTAGGCTGGTGCGAAGCGGACGAGGCCGTCGGCGCCGATGCGACGAGCCACGCGGCCATCGTAGTACAGGCAGTGCAGGTGCGCGATCGCCTCGCCCATGGCGAAGAAGATCGCCTCGGTGTCCAGCTTACGCTTGAACAGCACCTCCAGCACTTCGTGCGCGGTGCGCGGGGACGCGGCGCAGGCGGCCAGCAGTTCGTTCAAACGCTCGGCGTGATGCGCCTCCAGCGCGGCGATACGGCCGCGGGCGCCGCGGAACGGCAGCCCGTGCGAAGGCAGCACCAGCACGTCCTCCGGCAGCTCGCGATAGCGTGCGATGGAAGCGAGAAACAGGCGCAGCGGATTGGACTGCGGGTCCACCGGGCGCACCGCGACGTTGGTCGAAATGCGCGGCAGCAGCATGTCGCCCGCGATGAGAACGTTCAGCGCCTCGCAATACAGCGACGCGTGCTCGGGGCAATGGCCGTAGCCCACGATAACGAGCCAATCACGCCCATGGATGCGGACGCGATCCCCTTCCATCAGGCGCCGGTGCGCGAGCGGGAAGCCCGGCACCAGGTTGCGGTACAGGTCGCCGCGGCCGAGCAGGGCCTTGCCGGCCTCCTCGTCCAGGCCGTGGCCGCTGAACAGCTCGATCTGAGACTCGGTGGAGTAGCCGGCGACGCGGGCACGCGCCGCATGCACGGTCAGGTACTCCGCGCGCGTCATCCACAGCTCGGCACCATGGCGTTCAAGCATCCAGGCCGCGTTGCCGGCGTGGTCCGGATGGTAGTGGGTGACGATCTGGCGCCACATCCGGCGACCGCGGCTTTCGGTGGCGAAGACCTGGTCGTGCAGTGCGCGCGTGGCCTCGTTGCCGAGCCCCGTGTCCACCAGCGTGAGAGCGGATTGGCCTTCGTGCTGGTCGTCCAGCAGCCACAGGTTGATGTGGTCCAGCGCGAAGGGCAGCGGCATGCGCATCCAGCGCACGCCGGGCGCGACTTCGAGCACCGTACCTGGCGCCGGGGGCGCCGTGTGGGGGTAGTCGATCGAGGATTGGCTGGACATCGGGAGAGCCGGGCTAGAATGAACGCAGCAACCTCGATTATCGCCGCAGTGCAGCATCCCAGGCAACCACGCACATGAACCGCAAGGCGAATCCTTCGCCGCGTCCGTCCCGCGCCGCCGCCCCGGAGGCCGGTGACTTCTCCATCGGCGACCTGGCGCGCGAGTTCGACGTCACGCCGCGCGCGATTCGTTTCTACGAAATGGAAGGCCTGCTGTCGCCGCAGCGCGAAGGTCAGCGGCGCATCTATTCGGCGCGCGACCGCACCCGACTCAAGCTCACGCTGCGAGGCAAGCGCCTTGGCCTCACGCTCTCGGAGATCCGCGAGCTGATCAACATGTACGAAACCAGCCGCGACGAGCGACCTCAGCTGGAGCGCTTCCTCGCGGTGCTGGAGAGCCACAAGGCAGCCCTGGAGCAGCAGCGCACCGACATCGAGGCCCAGCTGGCCGAGATCGCGGCCTTCGAGAAGCGGGTTCGCAAGCAGCTGGGGCCGCGCCGCAAGGCGGCTGGTTGACGTTGACGTAAACGTCAAGTACCGTCTCGGACCCCATGAGCCCCCCGACTGCCCGCTTCATCCCGAAGGACCCGGATTTCGCCGCCCGCTGCCGCGCCAGCTTCGGCCGACAGGCGGCGATGCGCCTGATCGGCGCGCGGCTGGAACGGATCGAACCCGGGCTGACCGAGGTGGCGCTCGCGTTCCGCGACGATCTCACGCAGCAGAAGGGCTTCGTCCACGGCGGCATCATCGGCATGATCGCGGACTCCGCCTGCGGCTATGCGGCGTATTCGCTGATGCCGGCGACGAGTTCCCTCGTCACCGTGGAGTACAAGATCAACATCCTCGCGCCGGCGCGGGGCAGCCTGCTCGCGCGCGGCGAGGTGATGCGCCCGGGGCGCACGCTCAGCGTGACTCGGGCCGAGGTCTACGACCAGCACGGCGTTCACGTGGCGAGCATGCAGCAGACGGTCATGATGCTCGCCGATACTCCGGACACACCCGACCCTTCAGGCTAGCCATGGAACTCCCCCTCCTGCGGTTCGAGCACGGCGAGACCATCGACATGCTGCGCGCCACGGTGCGCGACTTTGTGGCGAAGGAAATCGCGCCGCGCGCCGCAGATATCGACCGCGACAACCAGTTTCCCGCTGACCTGTGGAAGAAGCTTGGCGCACTGGGCCTGCTCGGCGTCACGGTGGAGGAGGAATACGGCGGCACGCAGATGGGCTACCTCGCGCACATCGTGGCGATGGA
>SXNB01000118.1 GCA_005777205.1 Burkholderiales bacterium
CGGCCGGTGGTGCCTGAGGTGTAGTTGAGCGCGATCGGCGCCGACTCGTCTTTGGGCGGCGACCAGGCAAAGTCCGGCTTGCCGCTCTTCAGGAACGCCTCGTACTCGATACGGCCCAGGCGCTCGCCGGGCCCGGTGTAGAGCGGATCGTCGACGTCCACCACGAAGGGTTTCTTCTTCAGCTTCTTCAGTGCCGGCCCGACCACTGCGGCAAACACTCGGTCGACAATCAGCACCTTGGCCTCGCCATGCTCCAGGATGTAGGCTACGGTATCGGCATCCAGGCGCGTGTTGATGGTGTTGAGCACCGCTCCCAGCATGGGCACCCCGTAGTGCGCTTCCAGCATCGCTGGCACGTTCGGCAGCATCGCCGACACCACGTCCCCCGCCTTGACGCCCTTCCTCGCCAGCGCCGAGGCGAGGCGACGCGCGCGCTCGTGGAACTGCGCATAGGTGTAGCGCGTCGCGCCGTGGATCACCGCGACCCGGTCCGGGTGGATTTCTGCCGCGCGCGGCAGGAATACTACCGGACTGAGCGGCATGAAGTTGGCCGCGCCGGACTTCAGCGCCGACCAGAGATTCTTCGAATTCGCCTTCTGCAGTGCAGCATTCGCCTTCTTAGTCATTGCCATCTCCATGCCTTCGAATTACATTCAATGAATCTACCTGAAGGAGGAGATCACGTGAAGCAAATCGCCGTTGCTGTTTCCCTGGCGTTCGCCGCTGTCGGCACGACTGGGGCGCTGGCGCAGGAAAAAACCATCAAGATCGCAGGCTTTGGCGCTAAGTCCGGCGTCGTGCGCTCGTTCGGCGTCAACAGCGAGGCGGCGATGCTCGCCGCGGCCGACCAGATCAACAAGGCGGGCGGCATCAAGCTCGCCGATGGCTCCAAGGCCAAGATCAAGATCGACTACTACGACGATCGCTGCACCGCCGAGGAAGGCATTTCGGTCGCGCGCCGCATGGCGGGCACCGACGCCCTAGTCGGCGTCGGCCCGACCTGCTCCAACGTGGCCGAACCGTTGTTTGGCATCCTGCAGAAGAAGGTAGACGACAAGTCCGACTCCGGCATGCAGTTCCCGATCTTCAGCGACGTCGCCATCAAGGGCGGCCTGGCGCGAATCTCGGAATGGTCGTTCCGCAACGTACCGAATGAAATGACGATGTACTCGTCGTTGTTCTACTGGCTGAAGACCCAGCATCCCACCCTCAAGACCGTTTTCGGCGGTGTCGAGGAAGACTTCGCCCACTCGCGGGCGACCTGGTATGTCGTCATGAAGGATCGCGCCATCGCTAACGGCTATACAGTGGCCGGCGAATCCAAGTGGCTGCTGGCCGACACCAACTTCGCCACCCAGGTGCGGGAGATGAAGAAGGCCAACGCCGACATCGTCGCCATCTCTGCCCATCCCTTCTCCACCTGCGGCGTGCTGAAGGAAATGCAGCGCCAGGGCGTCAAGCCCAAGCTGCTCGTGGGCCTCACCAGCACCTCCAGCCTGGAAACCATGCAGGGCTGCGCCAAACAGGCCGAAGGCATGATGATCCCGACCAGCTTCGCGCCGGTAAACAAGGAAGCCACGGCGGCCGCGAACGCGACGGCCAAGTTCAAGGGCAGCGCGGACCTGCACAGCATGGCAGCCTGGGAGAACATGTTCATTCTGAAGCAGGTGATGGAGTCGGAGAATCTCTCCGGCAACGCCAAGGACCTGGCTTCGGACCGCCGCAAGGTCCGCGACGGCCTTGCCAAGCTCAAGGTAACCAAGGGCCTGCTGGGCGACACCAAGCGCACCGACGACCGCGAGGCGGACAAGCCCTACCTGTTCGTCCAGGCCAAGAGCGGCAACTGGGTCGTCCTGCACAACCCGCTCTGATCACCGCGAGGGGGATCTGAAGGGGGGCGGCGGACCCGCCCCTCTTTCCTTTCCCATGCTTGATTTTTTCCAATCACTCTCCGACGGGGTGCTGTTCGGCTCGACTTACGCGCTGATCGGTATCGGCTTCACGCTCGTCTTCGGAGTGATGCACAAGCTGAACCTGTCCTATGCCGCGGCCTCGGTGGGAGGCGCCTATTGCGGCCTGCTGGTGCTGCAGGTATTCGCCGGCGCGCCGCCGGTGGTGGTGTTCTTCTGCGCCTTCCTTGCCGGCGGCCTGCTCGGCTGGCTGGTGTACCTCACCTGCTTCCACTTCATCCCGATTTCCAACCCGCTGGCCACGCTGATGGCGACCGTGGGTATGCTGCTGCTGATCGACGAGATCATCGTCCACTTGACCGCCGGGATGCCGGTGGGCTACCCGGCGATGTTCGACGACGTCATGCTGCGCATGGGCGAATTCACCGTGCGCGGCGACCTACTGATGGTGTTCGCGGTGAGCATGCTGTGCATGGGCGGGCTGCTTGCGCTGCTCTACAAGACACGCCTCGGCCTCGCCACGCGCGCGGTCTCACAGCAGACCGTGGCGGCGCTGCTGTGCGGCATCCGCGTCGGGCAGGTGAACGCGATGACCTTCGTCATCACCGGCCTGCTGGGCGGCATCGCCGGCGCCATGATCGGCGCCTCGGTGGGCACGCTGTCGCCACTGCTGACCACCCCGCTCACCACCAAGGGGCTGATCGTCACCGTGATAGGCGGTCTGGGCAGCGTTCCTGGGGCGATCATCGCCGGGCTGCTGGTCGGCGGTTTCGAAAACGTGCTGCAGCAGTACCGCGGTGTCACCGAGCGCGACCTTTACGTGATGCTGCTGCTGTTCGTGTTCCTGGTGTTCCGCCCCGGCGGCCTGTTTGCCCCCAAGGGTGGGCGCGACTAGATGGACTTCTACTTCGGTCTGGCGCAAATCATCGGCGTGCACACGCTGATCGGCCTGTCGGCGTACATCGTGCTACTCACCGGTCAGGTGAGCCTGGCGCAGGCGGGATTCTTCGCCGTCGGCGCGTATGTCGCCGGCATGCTCACGGTGCTGGCGGGCTGGGCGATCCTGCCTGCTCTGGCGGCCAGCGCCGTCCTGGGCGCCGTGGTGGCCTGCGCGGTCGGCTTCCCTGCCCTGCGCGTCAAGGGACTGATGCTGGTGATCGTAACGCTGGCATTCGGCGAAGGCGTGCGCCTGTTTTTCTTCAACTTCGACTACCAGGTGGCCAAGGGCGGCGTGAAACTGGGACCGCTGGGCAGCGAAGGCTTCCGCCAGATACGCTACTTCCCAGAGAACGGCTGGACCACGATGGACGTGATGCTGTTCATCTGGGTCTTCGTCACCCTCGCCATGGCGCTGCTGTGGTGGTTCGACCGCTCGCGCTACGGCGCAGTGCTGCGCGCGGTCGGGGAGGATGAACTGGCGGCGCAATCGGTGGGCCTCAACCTCACCGCGGTGAAGGTAAGCGCCATGACCATCGGCGGTGCGATCGCGGGTCTGGGCGGTGGCATCTACGCGCACTACACCACCCATATCGAGCACGCGAGCTTCGGCATCCTGCTCGCCACCTTCGCCCTTGCCTATCCGATCCTGGGCGGCCTCGGCAGCGTGTTCGGCACCCTGCTCGCGGCGATGTTCGTGCAGGGCTTCCTCGTCGAGGGCCTGCGTTTTCTGGGCGACTGGCGCAACCTGCTGTTCGGCGCGCTCATTGTGCTGGCGATGAACGTGCGGCCCAAGGGATTCCTCGACGCGCCCACGCTACTGGGGCTGAAGAGATTGTTTGGAGGTAAAAGTGGCGCTGCTTGAGTTGAAGGCGGTCTCGCGCCATTTCGGCGGTGTGCGCGCCGTGGACGGTCTGGACCTGTCAGTTGAGCAGGGCCAGGTGTTCGGCCTCCTCGGCCCGAACGGCTCGGGCAAGCGCACCACCGTGAACCTGGTGTCCGGCCTGTTCCCGCTTTCTTCTGGCTCCGTCACCTTCCAGGGGAACAGCCTCGATGGCCTGGCCACGCACCTGCGACTGCAGACCGGCATCGCGCGCACATTCCAGAACATCCGCCTGTTCGGTCAACTGAGCGTGTGGCAGAACCTGTGGGTGGCGCAAAACTCGCCCCAGGACCGCGCGCGCCACGGCTTCTTCGCGCGCTGGCTTGGCGGTCAGTCCGGAGCGCGGGAGGAGATCCTGCCGCTACTTGAGTTCTCGGGCCTGGCGCACAAGCAGGATGAATTGGCTTCGAACCTGTCCTTCGGCGAGCAGCGCCGACTGGAACTCGCGCGGGCGATGGCGACACGCCCTAAGCTGCTGCTGCTCGATGAGCCCGCCGCTGGGATGAACAGTGAGGAAGTCGGCCAGCTCCGCGAGCGCATCCTCAGCCTGCGCGGCAGCGGCGTCACCATCCTGCTGGTGGAGCACGTCATGGAGCTGGTGATGGGCGTGACCGACTGCATCGCGGTGCTCAATTTCGGTCAGAAAATCGCCGAAGGGACACCAGCGGAGATCCAGGCCAACCCGGCGGTACGCAAGGCCTATCTCGGGGGCGAAACCGCATGAGCGATGTGCTCCTCGAGGTAAGGGATCTCGTCACCGCCTACGGCAAGATCGAGGCGCTCAAG
>SXNB01000119.1 GCA_005777205.1 Burkholderiales bacterium
AAGCTGGGCGCCTACGGCTTCGTGCGCTTCACGCTGCCCATCCTTCCCGATGCCTCGCGCGAACTGGCCTGGCTGATGATCGCGCTGTCGCTGATCGCGGTGGTGTACATCGGCCTGGTGGCGCTGGTGCAGACCGATATGAAGCGCCTGATCGCGTACTCGTCCATCTCGCACATGGGTTTCGTGACCCTAGGATTCTTCATCTTCAATTCCTGGGGTGTCGAGGGCGCGCTGGTACAGATGATCTCGCACGGCTTTATCTCGGCGGCCATGTTCCTCTGCGTCGGCGTGATGTACGACCGCATGCACAGCCGCAACATTGCCGACTACGGTGGCGTGGTGAACACGATGCCTAAGTTCGCCGCGCTGATGATGTTGTTCGCCATGGCCAACAGTGGCCTCCCAGCCACCAGCGGATTCGTCGGCGAATTCATGGTGATCATGGGCGCGATGAAAGCCAACTTCTGGATCGCTTTCGCCGCTGGGACCACGCTGGTCTTCGGTGCTGCCTACACGCTGTGGATGTACAAGCGGGTGATCTTCGGCGCCGTCGCCAACCACCATGTCGCGAAACTGAAGGACTTGAACGGCCGCGAGACCTTGGTGCTCGGCCTGCTGGCGGTGGCGGTGCTGGCCATGGGGATCTGGCCGCTGCCCTTCACCGAGGTGATGCACGCCTCGGTCAACGAACTGCTGCGCCATGTCGCGCTACCGAAGTTCTGAGATGAATGCTAACGACTTCCTGCCTGCGCTACCGGAGATCCTCCTGCTGGTGGGTGCCTGCGCGCTCATGATCACGGACCTGTTCGTGAAGGACGAGCGCCGCGCCGTAAGCTTTGCGCTGGCGCAGGTGGTGCTGCTCGCCTGCGTCGCCGCCACCACTTTCGTGCTCTGGGGTACTGGCGGCAAGGTGCTCTACAGCTTCCACGGCCTGTTCGTTGCCGACGTGCTGTCGCACGTGCTCAAGCTGGTGGCCTACGTCTCGGTCGCCGTGGCGCTGGTGTATTCACGCCAATACCTGCTCGACCGCGGCCTGCTGCGCGGGGAGTTCCTGACCCTGCTCCTATTCTCGCTGCTGGGAATGATGGTGATGATGAGCGCCAACAGTTTCCTCAGCCTGTACCTGGGACTGGAACTGCTGTCCCTGTGCTTGTACGCCCTGGTGGCGCTGAACCGGGATTCGGCGCAGTCGGTCGAGGCGGCGATGAAGTATTTCGTGCTGGGTGCGCTCGCCTCGGGACTGTTGCTCTACGGCATGTCCATGATCTACGGCGCCACCGGCTCGCTCACCATCACGGAGGTGGCTAAGCAGGTGGCCCTGCTCTCGCGCGACTCAACGCAGCACACCTTCCTGGTGTTCGGCCTGGTGTTCTTGGTGGCGGGACTTGCCTTCAAGCTGGGCGTGGTCCCGTTCCACATGTGGATCCCGGACGTCTACCAGGGCGCGCCCACCGCGGTGACCCTGGTGATCAGCACGGCGCCCAAGCTGGCGGCCTTCGCGATGGCGATCCGGCTGCTGGTGAACGGCCTGCTCGACCTCGCCGCCGATTGGCAGCAGATGCTCGCGATCCTGGCGGTGCTGTCGATGGCGATCGGCAACCTGGCGGCGATCGCGCAGACCAACCTGAAGCGCATGCTGGCCTATTCCACGATCGCGCACATGGGCTTCATGCTGCTGGGCCTGCTTTCGGGCGTGGTGGGCGGCAACGGGCTGAACATGGCCGATGCCTACGCCGCATCAATGTTCTATGTCGTCACCTATGTCGCGATGTCGCTCGGCGCCTTCGGCGTGCTGCTGCTACTGTCCTCCAGGGGCTTCGAATGCGAGCAGCTGGAGGACCTGAAGGGCCTCAACCGCCGCAGTCCCTGGACGGCGTTCATCATGCTGCTGCTGATGTTCTCGCTGGCCGGGGTGCCCCCCACAGCCGGCTTCTACGCCAAGCTCTCGGTGCTCTCGGCGGTCGTCAACAGTGGGCAGATCTGGCTCGCGGTGGTGGCCGTGGTGTTCTCCCTGATCGGCGCCTTCTACTACCTGCGCATTGTCAGGCTGATGTATTTCGACGAGCCGCGCGACGCGCCGCAGGTCTCCGGATCGGTCGGCGGCAGCCTCGAATTCAAGGTGCTGCTGTCGGCGAACGGCATGGCTTTGCTGGTGTTCGGCATCGTGCCGCAGCAGCTGATGAACATTTGCTTCATCGCTATTAAGAGCCTGTAGCGGATTGAAAGGCGTCGAGCTCACCGAGGCTTTCGTCTCCGGCGAAGAGGTGTGGTCCGGTGGCTTGCTGCATGTCCAGCGCCACGTGGTGCGCCTGCCCGACGGCAGCAACGGGGTGCGTGAGTTCATCCGCCACCCGGGTGCGGTGCTGATCGCGCCCCTTTTCGATGACGGCCGCGTGTTGTTCGAGCGCCAGTTCCGTTACCCCCTGGCGCGGGAATTCATCGAACTGCCCGCGGGCAAGAAGCACCCCGGCGAGGACGCGCTGCTGACTGCGCAGCGCGAGCTGAAGGAAGAGACTGGCTACAGCGCGCGGCACTGGACGCGCCTTGGCGTGATCCACAACGCGATCGGCTACAGCGACGAGGGCATCGAGCTGTTCGTCGCGCGCGGCCTGGCGCCGGGCGAGCGAAGGCTGGACGAGGGCGAGTTTCTGGATGTGTTCACCTTGCTCATGGCGGAAGCGTTGGCGATGATCGCCGACGGCCGC
>SXNB01000120.1 GCA_005777205.1 Burkholderiales bacterium
CTTGTAGATATTGCTCTTGCGCTGTTCCCGGGCTGCCGATTCGATGTCGAGGTCGACCAGCCGTTGACCTTCTACGATGGCGACCCGCAGTTCTTCCTGCTGGGTCGCGTTAAACAACATTTTTTTCACTTCGTGTTCTCCCGCGCGCGCAGGCGCTCCGGCATTCAGTCGGTCAGGTATCTCCTAAGAGGGTGGCAAAAAGCCGCCTGCGGGGAAATAACCACCTGCGCACGTTCCACTACTATCGCTACTTGCGGTGAGCGAGATTAACCGCTGGCTTAGGGTCCGGCTCGCGGCCAGACAGGAGACGGGTGGCAGGTACCGGCGCCGGACCGAGCTTGTAGTGGTCCGCAGCGTCTTGTGGTGCCTGTGCCTCGCAACTCGAAGCAAGAAGCTGGATAATAATAAAAATGAATGACTTAAGCAAGCCACGGGCGACTTGGCTTGAGGTCGGCGAGGAAAGTGCCGACCAGCGCATCGACAATTTCCTGCTGCGCCAGCTCAAGGGGGTCCCCAAAAGCCATGTCTACCGGGTGCTCCGGAGCGGTGAGGTGCGGGTCAACAGCGGCCGGGTCAGACCCGAATACCGGCTCCAGGAGGGAGATAAGGTCCGCCTGCCTCCGGTCCGGATGACCGACCCTGGCCTGAAGCCGGTCGCCAGGCCCCTGGACCTGAAGATCCTCCACGAGGACCCAGTGTTGATCGGCATCGACAAGCCCTCCGGAATGGCGGTCCACGGGGGCAGCGGGGTCAGCTTTGGCGTCATTGAGGGGCTCCGGGCCGCCCGTCCGCAAGCGAAGTTCCTGGAGCTCGTCCACCGGCTCGACCGTGACACCTCGGGGGTGCTGCTGGTCGCGAAGAAGCGCAGTGCCTTGACCGAGATGCACCGCAAGCTGCGCGAGGGCGAAGTGGAAAAGATCTACGTCGCCTTGGTGAAGGGCCGCTGGGAGGGCGGCGCGCGCGAGCTGAGCGAATCGCTGCACAAGTATGTCACCGCGAGTGGCGAGCGCAGGGTGAGGGTCGAGGAAAAGCAGGGCAAGTTCGCCGTCACGAAGGTGAAACCGATCCGGGTGCAGGATGAGCTCAGCCTGCTCGAACTGCGCCTCATGACTGGGAGAACCCACCAGATTCGCGTCCACCTCGCCCACGCCGGCCATCCGGTGATCGGCGACGACAAGTACGGTGACTTCGAATCGTACAAGCGCCTCGCGAAGCTGGGCGCAAAGCGCCTGATGCTGCACGCGAGACGCATCGCGTTCGCACACCCGGTGGGCGGCGACCGGCTGCAGCTCGAGGCGCCGCTGCCCCCAGACATGAAGCCCTTCGTTGAATCCAGCATGGGGAAAGCAACTTGAAATACCGCCTCATCGTGTTCGACTGGGACGGCACGCTGCTCGACTCCGCCTCAGGCATAACCGAGTGTATCCAGCTCGCCGCCGGCGACATGTCCCTGCCGGTGCCGGACCGCGAAACCGCGAGCCACGTCATTGGCCTGGGCCTGCACGACTCGCTGCGCCACGCGGTGCCGACGCTGCCTGAATCTGGCTACGGCGAATTCATCCAGCACTACCGCCGCCATTTTGTGGCGCGCGAGGAAACGATGGTGCTGTTCCCGGGCGTGCCCGATCTGCTCCGGGACCTGCGCGCGCGCGGCCACCAGCTTGCGGTCGCCACCGGCAAGAGCCGCAAGGGCCTCGACCGCGCACTCGCCGCTACGGACCTCGGGCCGCTGTTCGTTGCCACCCGATGCGGCGACGAGACCCAACCCAAGCCGCATCCGGCGATGCTGCTGGAGTTGCTGGGCGAGTTGGAGTCAGACGCCGGCTCGGCGCTCATGGTTGGTGACACCTCGCACGACCTGCTCATGGCCTCCAATGCCGGGGTGGACGCAGTGGCGGTCGCCAGCGGCGCCCACAGCGCCGAATCGCTGCGCGCGCTTTCTCCGCGCGCCTGCCTGCCCAGCGTCGCCGAACTGCCCGGATGGCTGAAGACACTTGCCTGATCTGCGCCGCCGCCGACCTCGAGGAGGCGGGCAAGGGCGTGCGCTTCGAGGCCGAATACTTCGGCGAGGCGGCGCCCGCCTTCGTCTTGCGTTTCCAGGGAAAAGTTCACGCCTACCTCAACCGTTGCGCGCACGTGCCCATGGAACTCGACTGGCGGGAAGGGGAATTCTTCGGCCTCGAGCGGCGCGATTTGATATGCTCAACGCACGGTGCTTCCTATGCTGCAGACACCGGCAAGTGCCTCGGCGGCCCCTGCGGCAACACCCCTCTGGTGAAGCTGCGGGTCAAGGAGCACGGCGGCTCGGTCTACTACCTGGGATCCGAAGATGACTGATAACGACGGCAAGTGGGAACGCGGCCTGATCGAGAAACTCGCCACCGAAGCGCTCAAGGAACAGCGGCGGGCGCGTCGCTGGGGCATCTTCTGGAAGCTGCTGATCTTCGGCTACCTGACGGTGGTGCTGGTGCTGGCGATGGATTACAAGGGCGGCTCCGAGACCAAGTCGACGCGCCACACCGCGCTGGTCGAGGTGAGCGGCATCATCGCGCCGGGAACTGACGCCAGCGCTGAGAAAGTGTCCTTCGCATTGCAGGCGGCGTTCAAGGACAAGAACACCGCTGGCGTCGTGCTGCGCATCAACTCCCCTGGCGGCAGCCCGGTGCAGTCGCAGATGCTGTTCGACGAGATGAAGCGGTTGCGCGCGAAGTACCCGAGCATCCCGCTGTACGCGGTGGTCGAGGACCTGTGCGCCTCCGGCGGGTATTACGTGGCGGCAGCAGCGGACCGGATCTACGTCGCCAAGTCCAGCCTGATCGGCTCCATCGGCGTGCGGATGGACGGCTTCGGCGTCACCGGGTTGATGGAAAAGCTCGGCGTCGAGCGGCGGCTGCTGACCGCCGGTTCGAACAAGGCCATGCTCGATCCGTTCTCGCCGCTGGAGGAATCACACAAGCAGATCGCTGTCGGCCTCATCGGCGAGATCCACGACCAGTTCGTCGCCGCGGTGCGCGACGGCCGCGGCAAGCGGCTGAAGGAAACGCCGGATATGTTCTCCGGGATCATCTGGACCGGAGCGAAGAGCATCGACCTGGGCCTGACCGACGCGCTGGGGAGCCTCGACTCGGTGGCGCGCGACGTCATCAAGGCCGAGGGAATCGTGGACTTCACCCAGAAGGAGAACATCGCGGAGAAGTTCGCGCGGCGGTTTGGGGTCGGGGTGGCCTCGGGGCTAGCGGAGATCCTGGCAAGGAGCGGGTTGACGGTGCGGTAGAAGGGGGCGGATGTAACAGATTGGTTACATTTAGGCCTCAGGACTGCAACAGGAACACCGCCGGACGCTTGCCGATCGCCGGCCGGCTTCGTTGCCAGGCGGAAACCCGCTTCGTCGCAACCGATTCCTCCGCCAGCGTCAGGTCGATCGCCACGCACAGCCTCGTCTCCGGCGCGCAAGTCTCCAGCAACGCAGCCAGCAAGGCGTCGTTCCGGTACGGCGTCTCGATGAAGATCTGCGTCTCAATTTCGCGGCGCGAACGCTGTTCCAGTTCCCGGATCCGCTTCTCCCGCTCCGCCTTCTCCCGCGGCAGGTAGCCGCAGAACGCGAAGCGCTGGCCTTCGAGGCCCGAGGCCATCAGTGCGAGAACGATGGAGGAGGGACCCACCAGCGGCACGACGCGAAAACCTTCGCGGTGCGCCGCCTCGATCAACTTCGCGCCGGGATCGGCGATCGCCGGGCAACCCGCCTCGGACAGCAGGCCGAGTGGCCGGCCCTCGCGCAGGGGTTGGAGCAAGGAATCGATGTCGTCGCCGATCTGGTGGATGGAGACCAGCTTTGGATCGCACCCGGAAGCCGATAGGAACGCCCGCGCACTCTTCGCGTTCTCCACGGCGAAGTCGCGCAGCGAACGCACGGTCAGCAACGCAGACACCGCCAGGGAATCCTCCGCGCGCGCGCCCAAAGGTGTAGGAATGGCGTACAGGACGCCGGCCATCAGCCGAGCACCGGCAGCCCGGCCTGCTCCAGCAGCTCGGTGAGCGCAATCAGAGGCAGGCCGACGAGCGCGGTCGGGTCGTCGGTCCGCAGGCTTTCCATGATCGCGATGCCCAGGCCTTCGGACTTGGCCGATCCTGCGCAGTCGTATGGTTGCTCGCGCAGGAGGTAGTTCTCGATCTGTTCAGGCATGAGGCGCCGAATGGCGACGTCGCAGGGCACCACTCGGCTGGCGACCAAGCCTGAGGTGGCATCCAGTAGGGCAACCGCAGTGTCGAAGCGGGCTGTCTTCCCGTTCATATGGGCCAACTGTTTGCGCGCGTTATCGTGCGATCCCGGCTTATCCAGGATGACGCCTTCGCAGGAGGCGACCTGGTCGGAACCGATAATGAGCGCGTCCGGGAACCGCCCGGCCACAGCCCGTGCCTTGACGATGGCCAGCCGCGTCGCAGTGGCCGAAGGCGACTCCCCGGGCAGGGGTGCCTCGTCGCTGCCCGGGCTCGCGGTCTCGAAGCGCAGCCCGAGCCGCTCCAGCAGTTCCCGTCGGTAGCGGGAGGTGGAGGCGAGCACGAGCCGCCTAGAAGTCGGGTTAACTGGTGGCATGACTTTGTTTTGACACAGAATTTTGTCGCATGATACCATCCTGGCCCTTATGCCGCGTCGGCCTGTCATTGATGGCCTCGAATTTGCGAGGGCCGGCTCCGGCTTGCAGGTGAATTGGCCGGTGTCGGATTTTCCCAGGCTGCGCGACAGCCTGCATGCCAACACTGGAACGATCAACTGCGAACTGGAGGGCATACCGGAGCAGCTGGGCCGTCGGGCGCTGCGGTTGCGCCTGTCCGGTACCCTGCAGCTGACCTGCCAGCGTTGCCTGGGCGAGCTGGCGCAGGCGGTGCGGGTGGACGAGGTGCTGCAGCTGGCGGAAACGCAGGCGGAAATCGACGCCGAGCTGGTTAACACGGAGGCGCCGGAGCGGATCCTGGCGGGGCGCGAGATGCAGGTGCACGAGTTGGTGGAGGACGAACTGGTACTGGCGCTGCCGATCGCGCCCAGACATGAGCGTTGCGCCGGGAAACCATCCGGCGCGGCGGCAACGAAGCAGTCGCCGTTCGCGGGTCTGAAGGACCTGATGCACGGCCGCAGGCATTGAACGAAGCACATTTCATCCGGGAGTCAACATGGCAGTCCAGCAGAACAAGAAGTCGCCCTCCAAGCGGAACATGCACCGCTCGCATGATTTCCTGACGCCGCCGTCGCTGGCGGTGGAACCGACCACCGGCGAGGCGCACCTGCGCCATCACATCAGCCCGACCGGCTACTACCGCGGCAAGAAGGTCACCCAGGGCAAGGGCGAGTAGCCTTTACCGGTCGCCTCTCCGGCCACCCCGCCGGGTGAACATCACCGTCGCAGTGGATTGCATGGGAGGCGACCACGGCCCCCATGTGACGGTGCCTGCCGCGCTGCAGTTCGTGCGCGCGAATGCGGGAGTTTCGGCCATCCTGGTCGGCCAGAGCGTCGCGATCGAGCGCGAACTTTCGGCGCGAGGCGCGCAACCCGACGGCCGGCTACGGTTACAGCACGCGGCCGAAGTGGTGGCGATGGACGAGCTCCCGGTGCAGGCACTGCGCTTCAAGAAGCAGTCTTCCATGCGCATCGCGGTCAACCTGGTGAAGAGCGGGGAGGCGCACGCCTGCGTGAGCGCCGGCAACACCGGTGCGCTCATGGCCATTTCACGCTTCGTGCTGAAGACCTTGCCGGGGATCGACCGCCCGGCGATCGCCACGGTGCTGCCCAATATGCGGGACGGATTCACCACGGTGCTCGACCTCGGCGCCAACGTCGACTGCACCCCGGAGCAGCTGACCCAGTTCGGCCTGATGGGCGCGATGCTGGTCGCCGCCACAGAGCACAACGAGCGGCCCAGCGTGGGGCTGCTCAATATTGGCATCGAAGACATCAAGGGAAACGAGACTGTGAAGCGCGCGGCAGAACTGCTGCGCGCGAGCGGCCTCAATTTCTACGGCAACGTCGAGGGCGACGACATTTTCAAGGGCACCACTGACGTAGTAGTCTGCGACGGCTTCGTCGGCAACTCGGTGCTCAAGGCCTCGGAGGGCGTGATGAAGATGATCGTCGCGTTCCTGAAGCAGGAATTCTCCCGCAACTCGCTGCGCAAGCTCTCGGCGCTGGCGGCGATGCCGGTACTGAAGGCGATGAAGGAGCGCATGGATCCTGGCCGTTACAACGGCGCCAGCCTGCTCGGCCTGCGCGGTATCGTCATCAAGAGCCACGGCTCGGCCGACGCCTATGCCTTTAGCCAGGCGCTGGCGCGCGCGGCGGACGAGGTGCGCAACGATGTCGTGGCGCGCATCACCCATCGACTGGCGCAACCGGGGGCCGCATGAGTCGCGTCCAGTCCCGCATCGCCGGCACCGGCAGCTACCTGCCGCCGCGCGTGATGACGAACGCCGAGTTCGCGCAACGCCTGGAAACGACCGACGAGTGGATCCGCGAGCGCACCGGCATCCGGCAGCGACACATCGCCAAAGAATCGCAGGCGTCGAGCGATCTTGCGCTGGAGGCGAGCCGCCGCGCAATCGAGGCCTCCGGAATCGAGGCCTCGGCCATCGACCTCATCATCGTCGCCACCTCGACGCCGGACTACGTTTTTCCCAGCACCGCGTGCCTGCTGCAGGCGAAGCTCGGCATCGCCACCTGCGCCGCCTTCGACGTACAGGCGGTGTGCAGCGGCTTCGTCTATGGCCTCGCGACCGCGGACAACTTCATCCGCGCAGGCGCGGCGAAACACGCGCTTGTGGTGGGGTCGGAAGTTTTCTCCCGTATCTTGGACTGGAACGACCGCGGCACCTGCGTACTGCTGATAAATATCTCTGTGCTGTGCTGGATGCAGC
>SXNB01000016.1 GCA_005777205.1 Burkholderiales bacterium
GCCGGCGCCGTTGGCGCCGATCACCGCCCTGCGCCCGCCCGCGGCGACCGAGAACGAAACGTCCTCGACCGCCTTGAGCGCGCCGAAGCTGCGCGACACGCCCTCGAGCCGGAGTGCATCCCCGGTCGACAGCAGTTCGCGCTGCGCAGGTGCGGCAACCGTTGCCATGGCGTCTGCCTTACGGGCAGCTGGCCGCTGCGCTACGGGCAGCTCGGTTCATCGCGCGAGCCGACCTTGAACTGCTCCTTCGGGATGCCCAGCATCTGGTCGATGCCGTCCACCTTGCGCAGCACCTTATTGAACAGGTTGCCCTTGGCGTCCTTCACCACCTCGGTGATGAATGCAGTGCCGATCGCTTGGCGGTTGGCATCCAGCTTGACATCGCCCACCGGGGTCTTGAGCACCATCTTCTGCAGCGCAGCGCGGTACTTCGCCTGGCCGCCGGAAAGGTCGCCCTTGACCGCGTCCAGCCCGTCCAGCGCCGCCTTCATGTTGATGTAGTACACCAGCGCGAACAGCGACGGGCTCGGGTAGGCGCCCGACGACACCGGGTAGTTCTTCTGGTAGGCGGCGACGAAGGCCTTCCAGTCCGGATGGTCATAGGCGTCGGCGTTCGGGCCGGCGGAAATAGTGCCCACCAGCGAATCCCGGCGCTTGCCCTTGTAGTTGAGCACGTCCTGGCTCACCGTGATGGAGCCGCCGACCATCGGCTTATCGCCGCCGGACGCCTCGTACTGGTTGAGGAAGTTAACCGCATCGGCCCCGCCGAGCACCACCAGCAGCGCGTCCACGTCCTTGGGGATGCGCGCGATGACCGACGAGTAATCCTTGCCGCCCAGCGGCACCCAGGCCTTGACCGGCACCTTGCCGCCCAAGCGGCAGTACTCGGACATGAAGCCCTGTACCTGCGAGTACGGGAAGGCGTAGTCCTCAGCAATCACCATCATGCGCTTGTAGCCCTTGTCCAGCGCCGCCTTGCCCAGGCCCACCATCCACTGCGCCCCTTCCGTGTTGAAGCGGAAGAAATTCGGCGACGGATTGACCAGCGTGGTCGCCTGCGCACCCGAAGAGCCGTTGATGAAGGTGATGTTGGGCTGGGTCTTGGAATACTCCTTGACCGCGATGCCCTCGCCGCCGGACAGCGGCCCGACCATGATGTCCACCTTGTCCTGCTCCACCAGCTTGCGGGTCGCGTTCACGGCGACGTCGGGCTTGGCATCAGACGAGGCCTTGATGATTTCGATTTTCCTGCCGCCAGCCATGCCGTTGCGCTGCTTTACCGCGAGCTCAGCGCCGCGCATGCCATCCGCGCCACCAGCGGCGAACGGGCCCTCCAGATTCGATAGCAAGCCGATCTTCACGGTCTGCTGCGAATAAGCCGCTCCCGAGAAAGCGACCAAGACGGCCGCGCCGACGAGCGTACGCACAAACGTTCTCTTCTTCATCTGACACCTCCTCTAGGGGTTAAAAACTTCGTTTTCACCATCGCCCACAAGCCAAGCAGCCCGTCGGGCGAAAACAACACGATGGCAAGGAACACGCCGCCGATCACGAGATTGAAGCGCTCGCGGTCGAACAGGTCGATGGCGAAGGTCTGCAGCAGCACGAACACGATCGCGCCCAGGAAAGGGCCGATCGGGTGGCGCATGCCGCCGAGCACCGCGATGATGAGCACGTTGATGAGCCAGGACGTGCCCACGGAGTTGGGCGTGATCAGGCCGTTGTACCAGACCAGCAGAACGCCCCCGACCGCGGCGATGAAGCCCGCCAGCACGTATGCGGCGACGCGGTGTGCAGTGACATGGAAGCCGATCGCCTCCATGCGCCGCGGGTTGTCGCGGATGCCCTGCAGCGCGACGCCGAAGGGCGCGCGCAACACGTACTTGACGAGGAAATAGCCGCCCAGTGCACAGCCGAGCGACAGATAGAAGAACGCCACCGGCTCGCGGAAATTGACCCCTAAGACCGTCGGCGCATAGACGCGCTGGAAACCCTGGAAGCCGTTGAATACCGAGTAGTTCTGCAGGCAGAGGTAATAAAAAGCGACGCCCACGGCCAGCGTGATCATGAGGGTGTAGATGCCCTCGGTGCGTACCGACAGCCTGCCGATGCCGGCGCCGGCGACCATGGCGATGACGATCGCGATCGGCACCGCGATCCACCAGCTCCAGCCCAGGCTCAGCGTCGCCTCGCCGCTAGCGCCGAAAATCGCCAGCATGTAGCCGGCGATGCCGGCGACCGTCATCTGGGCGAGGGAGACCATCCCGCCATAACCGCCGAGAAAGGTCAGCGACAGCGCGACCAAGCCGAAAATCAGCGACTGAGCCCCGATCTGGTAGGTCAGGAATGGCGTCGCGAACAGTGGATAGAGCAGCACGAACGCAAGCACCACCAGGTGCCGCGCCCGGATGCCGGACCAGAACGGCGGACTTTGACTTTCCAAGATCTCGTCGCGGACGCCCTTTGTCCGCGACGAGACACGCGGCGCGCCCACCGGCGTGGCCTTTCCCATGGCCAGCCGCCCCGAGCCCGCGTTCATCGCCCCGCGCCAATCCGCCGCACTCACGCCGCCTGCCCCAATATTCCGCGCGGCCGGAACGCGAGCACCATCGCCAGGATTACGAAGGTAAACACCACGCTGTAGGTCGGCGCATAGGCTAGGCCATAGGTTTCGGCCACGCCCAGGATCACGGCGCCAACGGCGGCGCCCACCACGCTGCCCATGCCGCCGACGATGACCACGATGAGCGAGGCGAGCAGCAGGCGCACGTCCTCGCCCGGGACCATGGACAGTTCGACGGCGCCGATGACGCCGCCGAACCCGGCCAACCCGGCACCGATGGCGAAGGTGGCGGCAAACACCAGGTTAACGTTGACCCCGGTGGCCGCGAGCATGCCGCGATCATCCACCCCGGCGCGGATCATCATCCCGACGCGGGTGCGGTTGAGGAACAGCCACAGCAACACGCCGATGATGATCCCCAGCGGCAGCAGCGCCATGCGGTACTTGGAGTAGGCGGTGATGAGCGGGATGCCGCGCAACGGGCCGGCCAGCCAGTCCGGCGCGCTCATTTGATGTACCGTGGCACCGATGCTCCACAGCAGAAGGTCGGCGATGACGATGGACAGGCCAATGGTCACC
>SXNB01000121.1 GCA_005777205.1 Burkholderiales bacterium
CTCTTGCCTTCCTGCGGCGTATCCGGGTGCAGCGGGAAGTGCACCCACTTCACCTTCACGTTCTGCTCCTGCTTCAGTTTCTCAATACGCACGGTACTGAGGTAGCACCAGGGTCAGACGTAGTCGGAGAAGATTTCCATTTCCAAGGGTTCGCTCATCGGCGCATTGTAGCCGCCGGAGGGGTGGCGAACCAGCGCGCCGCAAGCGCCTCGGGATTGACCCCGTAGCTAGGCTTGCCCGCGGCGAAGGCGAGGATCTGGCGCACCGAGGCAAGGATCAACCCCCAGGTCAGTTCCGCGGTGGCGTAGGACGGCGTGTACGCGTGCCTGCCGGAGGACAGGACAATGCCCAGGCGCGTGCAGGCAGGGACATCAGTATGCGGGTAGACGCTGCGCTGGCTGATCAGGCGCAACTTTGGCAGCTTCTCTAGCAGCGGTGCGCGGGTCTGCGTCCGCTCGTGGATGAGCACCAGCGCCTCGGCGTCCTACAGCCTCGCCGCCAGCGCGTCCACATCCTGCACGTGATCGTTCCAGACCTTCACCTCGTGGCCTGCAAGCTTGTCGAAGCAGGCGAGCGTGCGCAGCGTGTCGTGGTAGTCGCCGAGGATCGCGACCTTCATGTCAGGCGCCGGTCCAGTCACGGATCAGCGCCTCGTAGATTCCCACCGACTGCCGGATGCGCTCCATGTTGCAGTACTCGTCGGTCTGGTGCGCCATCGCCGCCTCGCCCGGGCCCAGCACCACAGTGGGCGCGCGCTTCCAGACCGTGAGCAGGTTGGCGGCGTCGGTCATGTACGGTGCGGTGCGCGCCTCGGGCCTTTCCTTCAGCACAGGCGCGCAGATCTCGAACACGCGCTGCATCCATTCGTGCTGCGGCTCGGTCCACACCGGAGCCATGTCGGAGAACAGGTCCATCTTCACTTCCGCGCCCATCAGCGCCTGCAGTTTCATCAGCAGCGCAGCATGGTCGGTGCCTGGCACGGTGCGGATGTCGACGCCGATCCGCGCCAGGTCCGGCACCAGGTTGACGCCGCTGCCGCCCTCCACAGTGCCCACGTTCAGTGTCGGCGAGCCCATGATCGGGTGCGCCGGGACGCCGAACTCGAAGCCTTCCAGCTTCGCGATCGCCTTCGCCGCCTTGTAGATGGCGTTGTCGCCCAAGTGCGGCATCGAGCCGTGCGCCGAGACGCCGTTGAATTCAGCGTGGAACTTGATCGAGCCCTTGTGGCCGACCATCGGGTAGTTGGAAGTGGGTTCGCCGACGACGATGGCGCCCGCCAGGCCCATCAGCTTGGGCAGCTGCGCCAGGTGCCGCGAGCCGACGCAGCCGTTTTCCTCGGAAGCCGTCAGCACCAGCACGATGCCGGGGGTGCCGTTCAGCTTGTCGGCGAAAGCGCGCGCCGCAATGAGCATGCCGGCGATGCCGGCCTTCATGTCCGATGAACCGCGGCCGTAGAGCCTGTCGCCGTCGGTCTCGCCGTTGAACGGGTCCTTCGACCATTTGCGCGTGCCCAGCGGCACCACGTCCAGATGCCCGGTCAGGCACAGCGGCGGCTGCTTGTCAGAGCCGCCTGCGCGCGCGATCACGCTGGTGCGGCTGTCCTCGTACTCGTGGTACTCGACCCGGTAGCCCCAGGCGAGCAGGCGCTCGCCGATGTGGCGCGCGCAATCGCGCTCGCGGCCCGGCGGGTTGACGGTGTCGAAGTGGAGCAGGTCCCTGGTGAGGGAGACGGCGTCGGTGGCGCTCATGCGGAAATCATACCCGCGTGCACGCGTTCCGCGCCGCCTGCCACGCCTGCCAAGCGCCCCACGCATACACCGCCACGAGCGCTACGAGGCACAGCACGCCCACTGTCACGTTCCGGTTCACCAACTGGTCGATGGTCCAGCCGTAGTCGTCCACCAGCTTCGTCGCATCCGACAGCCGGGCGCTCTCCTGCTCGCCGAAGGGAATCCGGCCCTTGTCGGTACGCGTCGCCCACCACACCGAGAACATGTCCACGAAAGCCGCGGCGCCGATGGCGACGAAGCCCCAGCGCAGGCTGCCCTTGTATAGATTGGTTTCCTTGCCGAAGTAGAAGCTCGCCATCAGTAGCGTGGCGAGGATCATGCCCGCGCCGTCGCCGCCGAACATCACTAACATGTGAGCGGTCTTCTCCTGGATGCCGAGGGTGCCCACGAGTTGCAGCAGCAGGATCACCCCTCCTTGGAGTAGTTGGCTCCGCATTTCGTGCAATCGGGACCCGGATCGCGCGGGGCGTTGCACCAGGGACAGGCGGCGGCCACCGTCAGCCCCCGCGGCCAGCCGGATCGGAGCTCAGGCGTGCATGCCCCATTTGCGCACCGTGCGCTGCTCGGCGACCCGGAAGATGAGGCTCTCGACCAACAGGCCGATGAGGATCACCGAGAACAGCCCGGCGAACACCGCCGGGATGTCGAGCGTATTCTTGTTCTCATAGATGAACCAGCCCAGGCCGCCGGAGCCGGAGGTAGTGCCGAACAC
>SXNB01000122.1 GCA_005777205.1 Burkholderiales bacterium
CGAGTTTCCGTTGTGGAAGCGCGAGACGCGCGCGCTAGCCAGGCAAATGACTCGCGAGGGATTGCGCGCGCGCATTGTATGCGTGGACCCCGCGCGTGCTCCGGATGCATGGGCCGGTGCGCTCTTTGACGAAGAATTCGTGCGGGCGCTACCCGGAGGCGTCGATCCCTGCGCCGAGAATGGGGAGTTTCATACGTTTGCTTTCGCTGGCCCGATGTTCGCGCAACCCGTAGCCGTGCAAACCGGCGAGGTCGTGCGCCGGGACGGTTTCCTGTTCGCGGATCTGCTACCAGAGTAGAGGGAACTGCGGCTCGATGGTATCTTGACCGGATGGTTGAGGACGCCGTACCGCTCAAGGCGATCGCGCGCGCGCTGGTCATCAAGCTGCGCCACCACGGCGACGTGCTGCTCGCTGCGCCGGTGCTGTCGGCGCTGAAGGCGCATGCGCCGGCGGCCGAGATCGACGCGCTGGTGTACGATGACACCACGCCGATGGTGGAGGGCCACCCCGCGTTGCACACGCTCTACACGGTCGGCCGCAGGTGGAAGGAACTCGGCGCGCTCGCCCGATTCGGGGCCGAGCGTGCGCTTTACGCCTCGTTAAGCTCGCGCCGCTACGACCTCATCGTTCACCTCTCCGAGCAGCCGCGAGGCGCGTGGCTCGCGCGCGCGCTCCGGCCGCACTTCTCGGTCGCACCGATCGTTCCCGGCCGCGGCGGGTTCTGGCGCAACAGCTTCACGCACCGCTATCCGCTGCCGAGGAACGGCCGGCGCCACGCGGTCGAACTTAACTTGGACGCGCTGCGCCGCATCGGCATCCAGCCCTCGGCGGCGGAGCGCCGCGTGCAGTTCGTGCCCGGCGCCGAGGCCGAGGCGAAGGCGGCGGCCCTGGTGCCCGAGCGCGGTTTCATCCATCTCCATCCGACCTCGCGCTGGCGCTTCAAGAGTTGGACGGTGGAGAAGAACGCCGAACTGGTCAACCGCCTGACCGCGGAAGGCCATCGTATCGTGCTGACGGCGTCGCCGGCACCAGCGGAACTGGCGATGATCGAGGCCATCGAAAAGCGGGCGCCCGGCAAGGCGCTGAACCTCGCCGGCCGCCTGTCCATCAAGGAACTCGGAGCCGTGGCGGCACGCGCGAAGCTGTTTATCGGGGTCGATTCCATGCCCATGCACCTTGCCTCAGCAATGGGCACGCCGACCGTAGCGCTGTTTGGTCCCAGCGGTGACCTGGAGTGGGGCCCTTGGAACGTCGCCCATCGCATCGTCTCCAGTGGCCACAGTTGCCGGCCCTGCGGCAACGACGGCTGCGGGGGCGGAAAGGTGAGCGAGTGCCTCACCACGCTGCCGGTGGAGCAGGTCCACGCGGACGCGCGCGCGTTGCTGGGATAGGCGCCCGCATGCGCATCGCGCTGGTCCGGCAACGCTACAACCCGTATGGCGGCGCCGAGCGCTTCGTCGAGCGCGCGCTGCCCGCCCTCGAGCGCGCGGGTGCGGAGGTGACGCTGATCGCGCGCAGCGCGCAAGGCTGGGGCGGTGGGTCGCGCAAGGTCGTCCTTGCGGATCGCTTCCACCTCGGCAGCTGGTGGCGCGACCGTTCCTTTGCCCGCGCCGCGCGTGAAGCCTGGATCGCCGGCGGCTTCGATTTGGTGCAGTCGCATGAGCGCATTCCCGGGTGCAGCATCTACCGCGCCGGCGACGGCGTGCACCGCAACTGGCTGGAGATCCGCCGCGGCCTGGGCGGGAGGACGGAGAAGTTCGCCCTCGCCCTTAATCCTTACCATCGATATGTTTGCGCGGCGGAACGCGCGATGTTCGAGCACCCGGCGCTGCGCGCCGTGATCTGCAACTCGGGCATGGTGCGCGACGAGATCGCCGCGGCGTTCCGCATCGCGCCCGGCAAGCTGCATGTCATCTACAACGGCATCGACCTGGAGCAGTTCCATCCGCGGGAGCGGGCACGCTTGCGCGCGGCGACGCGTACCGAACTGGGTGTGGCCGACGGCGAGACCGTGTTCCTCTTCGTCGGCTCGGGGTTCGCGCGTAAAGGCCTGGACGCGGCCATCGCCGCGCTGGCGCTGTGTTCCGCGCAGTTTTCCGGCAAGCGCTTCTGGCTGGTGGTGGCCGGGCGCGACCGGCAGGCGGCGCGATTCGAGGGCCGGGCGCGCGCGGCGGGGGTCGCCGGAAGGGTGCAGTTCCTGGGCGGCCGCGAGGATGTCCGTCCCCTGTATGCGGCGGCCGATTGCTTTATCCTTCCAACGCGTTACGACCCTTTCCCCAACTCCGTGCTGGAAGCGCTGGCGATGGGATTGCCGGCGATCGTCGGCCGGCGCTGCGGCGCGGCCGAAGTAGTTCGGCCCGGGCAGTCGGGGTGGGTCTGCGATCCGGCAGATGTCGCAGGCCTGGCCGACTTGATGCGCGGTGCGGCCGCCGCCGGAGCGGGCATGGCGACATCGGCGCGGGCTTGCGCGGAGAACTTCGGGATCGAAAGAATGGCGGGCGAACTCGTGGCACTTTATTCGAAGCTGGCGCCAGCGGCGCCGGAAAAATGGGTGCTGAGTTGAGCCCGGCAACCGGCGCCGGGCCGGAGATGAGCAGCTGGGCGCTGTACCTGCGCCTGCTGTCCTACGTCCGGCCCTACCTGAAGGTGTTCGCGCTGGCGATCCTGTGCATGGTGGGCGCCGCCGCGACCGAGCCGCTGTTTCCCGCGATGATGAAGCCGTTGCTGGACGGCGGCTTCGGCGCCGGGGCGCAGCCCGCCTGGCCGCCGCTCGTGTTCGCCTCGGCGCTGGTCGGCATCTTCGTCGTGCGCGGTATCCTGAGCTTCGCCTCCTCGTACTTCCTCGCCTGGGTCGCGCACCGCGTCGTGCTCGACCTGCGCGCCGAGATGTTCTCGCGCCTGGTGCGCTTCCCCGCGAAGTACTTCGACGACCACAGTTCCGGCGCGGTGCTCTCGAAAGTCGCCTACGACGTCACCGGGGTCGCGGCCGCCGCCACCGGCGTACTCACGGTGGTGGTGAAGGATTCCATCGCCCTGATCGGCCTGCTGGCCTGGCTGCTGTGGCTGGATTGGAAGCTGACCCTGATCGCGCTCGCGGTGGGGCCGCCGGTCGCGCTCTTCGTGCGCCTGCTGTCCTCGCGCCTGCGCAATATGACGCGCGAGGCACAGAACGCCACCGGCGAGCTGGTGCACGTGCTGGAAGAAACCATCGAGTGCCACAAGGTCGTCAAGGTGTTCGGCGGCCAGGACTATGAGGCGCGCCGCTTCGAGCGCGCCAACCAGTGCCTGCGCGGCTTCCAGATGCGCTACACCGTGCCGGCCTCGCTCACCACGCCGGTCACCCACACCCTGGCCGCCATCGCGCTCGCGATCATCGTCTACATCGCGCTAGGCGAGGCCGCGACTTCGCGCGTCAGCGTGGGCGAGTTCGCGTCCTTCATCACGGCGATGCTGATGCTGCTGTCGCCGCTCAAGCGCCTCACCGAGGTCAACGCCTCACTGCAGCGCGGGCTGGCCGCCGCCGAGAGCGTGTTCGGCCTGATCGACACGCCGGTGGAGAGGGATGAGGGCAAGTTGACGATCGAGCGCGCGCGCGGCGAAGTGGTGTTCGAGGATGTGCGCTTCACCTACGCCACCCGCACCCAGCCGGCGCTGGACGGGGTCAGCCTGGCGGTGAAGCCTGGCGAAACGGTGGCGCTGGTGGGTGGCTCCGGCGGAGGCAAGACCACGCTCGTGAACCTGTTGCCGCGCTTCTACGCGCCAGGCGGTGGGCGCATCCTGCTCGACGGCCACGACCTGCAGGACCTGACCCTCGAGAGCCTGCGCGCCAACCTCGCGCTGGTGTCGCAGGACGTGGTGCTGTTCAATGACACGATCCGCGCCAACATCGCCTACGGGCGCATGGGCGGGGTGAGCGACGCCGAGGTCGAGGCCGCCGCGGTCGCTGCGCACGCCATGGAGTTCATCCGAGAGACCCCGCAGGGCCTGCAGACGCTTATCGGCGAGACCGGCATGCGCCTCTCGGGCGGACAGCGCCAGCGCCTCGCCATCGCGCGCGCGCTGCGGAAGAACGC
>SXNB01000123.1 GCA_005777205.1 Burkholderiales bacterium
AGGTATACGTGAACATATGCGTCCATGTGAGTTCGGGAAGTCAGAGCATCTGGTAGAAGTGCGCCGGCAGCTGCCGGTAGCTGCGGATCTCGCGCCGCGCGATGTCGGTGATCACCTCTTCGTGCGTCGGTCCGAACAGGAAGTCGCGCTGATGGCGGTCCTTGATCTTGAGCATCTGCGGGCCGAACGCGTCCCAGCGGCCGCTTTCCAACCAGAGCTCCGAGGGAATGACGCAAGGCATCTGCAGCTCTAAGGCGCCGGCGCGGTTCATCTCCTCGCGCACCACCGCCTCGACCTTGCGCATCACCCGCAGGCCGAGCGGCATCCAGGTGTACAGGCCCGAGCCCAGGCGCCGGATCAGCCCGGCGCGCAGCATCAGCTTGTGGCTGACAAGCTCCGCCTCGGCGGGGGCTTCCTTGACGGTGCTGAGAAAGTATCTTGTGGAACGCATGTCCTGGAGTCCGCTCAGCATTGTCTTTGGCGGATGGCTGTGGAAAAATACATAATAATCCTAGCTTAGGTGGTGCTGCCATGCGTAGTTGCTGCCTTGGGTGGTGCCGTGCTTGACAGGGACGGCTACCGGCCGAATGTCGGTGTCATTCTCGCCAACCCGCGCAACGATGTGTTCTGGGGAAAGCGGATCAACCAGCACGCCTGGCAGTTCCCGCAAGGCGGCATCCAGTCGGGCGAATCCCCGGAGCAGGCCATGTTCCGCGAACTCGAGGAGGAGACCGGGCTCAAGGCGGACCACGTCCGCGTCCTTGGTCGCACCCGCCAGTGGCTGCGCTATGAAGTGCCCGAGCGCTGGATGCGGCGCGATTGGCGCGGCGCCTACCGGGGCCAGAAGCAGATCTGGTATCTGCTGCGCCTCACCGGCCGCGACAGCGATGTCAAGCTGCGCGCCAGCGGCCATCCGGAGTTCGACGCCTGGCGCTGGCAGGACTACTGGATCCCGCTCGAGACTGTGATCGAGTTCAAGCGAGAAGTTTACCGCCAGGCGCTCACCGAGCTGCATCGCTACCTCGGCGCCGACCGCCGCCGGCCTCTGCGCGCCGGCTCCGCAGGGTAGAATATGGTTTGGTGCCAAAAGTTCTGCGGGGTGCAATAGGAGGCCCCTATGGCGTCCATCGCCACAATCAATTTGCAAGGGTCATCCGGCGCGCTTAGCGTCCAGACTTTCCCAATCTCAACCAAGAGGCAGACATGCAACTCAAGGGAACCAAAACTCACGACAACCTCAAGGCAGCGTTCGCCGGCGAGTCGCAGGCGAACCGCCGCGACCTGTACTTCGCAGCCAAGGCGGACGTGGAAGGCCAGAACGACGTCGCCGCGCTGTTCCGCTCCACTGCCGAGGGCGAGACCGGTCACGCGCACGGCCACCTCGAGTACCTCGAGCAGGTCGGCGATCCCGCCACGGACAAGCCGATCGGGCGTTCGCGGCTAAATCTCGCCGCCGCGGTCGCGGGCGAGACCCACGAGTACACCGACATGTATCCCGGCATGGCGAAGGCGGCACGCAGCGAGGGATTCACCGAGATCGCGGACTGGTTTGAGACCTTGGCGAAGGCGGAGCGCTCGCACGCGAACCGCTTCCAGAAGGCCCTCGACGCGCTCCAGGACTGACGGGGCGGATGCCGCAGATCGCACGCGAGAGCCTGCTCTCGCTTGAATCATATGCCCGGGAGCGGAACGCCTTTCGCTCCCGGGTGATCGCGCACAAGAAGACGCGCAGCGTCCTGCTGGGCGAGCACGTCCGGTTGCTGTTCGAGGACGAGCTCACCATCCGCTACCAGGTGCAGGAAATGCTGCGCATCGAGCGCATCTTCGAGGACGAGGGTATCCAGGGCGAACTGGACGTCTACAACCCGATGATCCCCGATGGCGGCAACTGGAAGACGACCATGCTGATCGAGTACGAGGATCCGGGGGAGCGGCGCATCTGCTTGGCCGGGTTGGGTGGCATCGAGGACCAGGTCTGGATGCAGGTCGAGGGCGGCGCGAGGCTGCGCGCGATCGCCGACGAGGATCTTGACCGCGAGGACGGCGACAAGACCTCCGCCGTGCATTTCCTGCGCTTCGAGGTTCCGGAGCCGGATCGTCGCGCGCTCAAGTCGGGCGCTTCCCTGACGATCGGCGTCGATCACCCGAACTACAGCGCCAGCGTCGTGGTGTTGCCCGACGTGCGCACCTCTTTGGCGGCCGACCTCGCCTGAATCGGTGAAGCGAGCCATCGCCAGATTCGCGGCTGCGGCCGTCGCGCTGGCTGCCTGTCCGGGTCTGCACGCGCAGTCGTCGCCGTTCAAGTCCGACTGGGAGATGGAGCAGGAGAAGCTCAATGTTAGGGAAGGCGAGGTCAAGCTGCCCCCGCGCTTCCGGGAAGAGAACCTGCTGGAGTTCGAGATCGGCCGCACGGTGAGCTTCCGGTTCTTCATCGACAGGGCGTCCCTCGACGTCGGCACGGACGGGGTGGTGCGCTACACGCTGGTGGCGCGCAGCCCGCAGGGCGCCGAGAACCTCAGCTACGAGGGCATCCACTGCAAGACCGGTCGGACCAAGGCCTATGCCTTCGGCCAGGCCAGTGGCGGCTGGCGCGCGGTGAAGCAGGAGTGGGTGGACGTGGAGAAGCTCTGGACGCGTGTACTGCGCACCGAGTACTTCTGCCCGAAGCATCGCGTCATCCGTAGCGCCGCCGAGGGCGTGTACGCGCTGCAACGCGGCGGCCACCTCGAGCGCGGCAACTAGCCGCTTTCGCGGCTACAGCAGGACCAGGTTGTCCCGGTGGATGAGTTCAGGCTCGCCCACGTAGCCCAGGATGGATTCGATTTCACCCGAGGGTCGTCCCATGATCTGCCGCGTCTCGGCCGCCGAATAGTTGGCCAGTCCGCGCGCGACCTCGCGGCCAGCCGGATCGACGCAGGCGACCACGGCGCCGCGCTCGAATGCGCCCGAGACCTCGCGCACGCCTATGGGTAGCAGGCTCCTGCCGCCGCTCGAGAGTGCCGTGATGGCGCCTGCGTCCAGCGTCAGGCGTCCGCCCAGGTTGAGGTGGTCGGCGAGCCATTGCTTGCGCGCTGCCAGCGGCATAGTCTCGGCGCGCAGC
>SXNB01000124.1 GCA_005777205.1 Burkholderiales bacterium
CGCCTTCGTCGTCGCCGCCCGCCTCTACAAGGTGCCTGATGATCGCTTGCTCCATCGCCGGCATCCGGATGCGCGACGCGCTCAAAGACACCTTCATCATGCTGCTGCCGATGCTCGCGGTGCTGGCGCTGGTGATCATGTGGCCTTCGTTCTCGCTGTTCCTGCCGCGCTTGTTCCCGCCGGGCACGCTCTGATGACCGCGCCCGGACCCGAGCGGCTGTCGCTCAACACCGCCACCGTCAAGACGCAGTGGACGCTTGCGCAGGCCATCGAGGGTTGCGCCCGGCATGGCTACGGCGGTATCTCGCCCTGGCGCGACAAGCTGGCCGAGATGGGCCTGAAGGCGGCGAAAAAGGCCATCGACGCGCACGACCTCGCGGTCACCGGTCTGTGCCGGGGCGGCTTCTTCACCGCCAAGGACTGGCGCGACGACAACCGCCGCGCCATCGAGGAGGCGCACGAGCTTGAAGCGCAGTGCCTGGTGCTGGTGGTGGGCGGCCTGCCGCAGGACTCGAAGGACATCGCGCACGCCCGCGAGCGGGTGCAGGAATGCATCGCCATGATCCTGCCCGAGGCGCGCGCCGCCGGCGTGCCCCTTGCCATCGAACCGCTGCACCCGATGCAAGCCGCCGAGCGCGCCTGCGTCAACACGCTGGAGCAGGCGCTCGACATCTGCGACGTGCTGGGCGACGGGATAGGCGTCGCGGTGGACGTCTATCACACCTGGTGGGACCCGAAACTCGAGGCGCAAATCGCGCGTGCGAGCCGCAAGCGCATCCTCGCGTACCACATCTGCGACTGGCTGGTGCCCACCCGCGACCTGCTGAACGACCGCGACATGATGGGCGACGGTGTCATAGACCTGCCGCGCATCCGCAGCTGGGTGGAGCAGGCGGGGTACCCTGGCCTGCATGAAGTAGAGATATTCTCGGAGCTGGACTGGTGGAAGCGGGATCCGGATGAAGTGCTCAAGACCGCGCTCTTGCGCGCCAGGGACTGTAGCTAAGGAGAAGCCATGAGGAGAGTCCTCGCCTTGCTGTTGCTTTCCGCCGCGGTGTCGTTTGCGCACGCGCAGACGCGGCCGAAACTGATCGATTCCGGCGTCGCCGACCCGGCCTCGGCGCTCTGGGTCGGCAACAGCTTCCTCTACTACAACAACAGTATGCACGGCCACGTCGGCGCCATCATCCGCGCCGCGGGCGCGAAGCCGGTGCGCATGGTGTCCATCACCATCAGCGGCTCGGGCTTCGACTGGCATGACGTCGGCTCGCACTTCCGGCCCAACGCGGTGAGCTCGTACTCCTTCGACGCGAACAACAACATCAACTTCAACAAGTTCGAGCGCATCTTCGACCTCGCGATCATGATGGACTGCAGCCAGTGCCCGGTGCATCCGCAGCTGGGCAAGGTGTTCACCGAGTACGCGAAGAAGCACTCGGAGACCGTGCGCAAGCACGGCGCGAAGCCGGTGTTCTTCATGTCCTGGGCCTACAAGGACGCGCCGGAGATGACGGCGCAGCTGGCCGAGGCGTACACGAAGGCCGGCAACGACAACGACGCATTCGTGATCCCGGCGGGCCTCGCCTTCGCGCGCTCCATCGCGCAGCGGCCGGCCCTGAACCTGTACGTTCCCGACAAGCGCCACCCCAGCCTCGCCGGCACCTTCCTGGCGGCGAACGTGGTTTACGCCGCGCTCTTCAGGAAGTCGCCGGTGGGGGTGAAGTACACCGCGGGCCTGGACGAGGACACGGCGCGGTTCCTCCAGGGCGTGGCCTGGGACACGGTGCAGGACTACTACAAGCGATAGGGGGAGACCATGCGCGGCGCAGTATTCCTCGGCGACCGGAAGATCGAGATCCGCAACTTTCCCGACCCCACGCCTGGCCCGGGCGAGGTGGTGATCCAGATGAAGGCCTCGGGCATGTGCGGCAGCGACCTCAAGTTCTACCGCCCGCCGCCAGGCGAGGCGCAGAAGGCGCTGGGCCTGGGCAACAACACCGAGCCCTTCATCGGCGGGCATGAGCCCTGCGGCGTCATCGCCGCTCGCGGGCCGGGCGTGTCCGAGCGCGAGGCGCCTATCGGCCAGCGCGTCATGAACCACCACTACGCCGGCTGCGGCGTCTGCGGCCATTGCCGCGTCGGCTGGTCGCAGCTGTGCCGCGCGGGAATCGTGGTCTATGGCGTGACCGGCAACGGCGGTCACGCGGAATACCTGAAGGCGCCGGCGCGCACCATGGTGCCGCTGCCGGAAGAGCTGTCGTTTTCCGAGGGCGCCGCGGTGTCCTGCGGCACCGGCACCGCGTTCGGCGCGCTGCGGCGGATGCACACGCAAGGCGGGCAGACGCTCGCGGTGTTCGGCCAGGGCCCGGTGGGCTTGTCGGCGACCCTGCTCGGCGCGAAGATGGGCGCACGGGTCATTGCAGTGGAAACCAACAAGGAGCGCCTGGCGCTGGCGAAGCAGTTCGGCGCTGCCGATCTCGTCGATGCCTCGAAGGAGGACGTGGTAAAGGCGCTGAAGGACCTGACGCGTGGCGAAGGCGTCGACCTCACCCTGGAGTGCAGCAGCGCGCCGGCGGCGCGCCAGGCCGCGGTCCGCGCGGTCAGGACCTGGGGCACGGCCTGCTTCGTGGGGGAGGGCGGCGATGTGACGCTGGATGTGTCACCGGACCTGCTGCGCCGGCAGGTGACGCTGATCGGTTCCTGGACCTTCAGCGCGATGGGAATGGGCGAGTGCGCGCGCTTCGTCGCCGACAACGGCATCAAGCTCGACCGCATCTTCACCCACCGCTGGAAGCTGGGCCAGGCCGCCGAGGCGTACAAAGTGTTCGACGCCCAGTCCTCGGGAAAAGGCGTCTTCGAATTCTGACGAAAACAGGGACAGACCCCGATTTTCCGCTGCGGTAAATCGGGGTCCGTCCCTGTTTTAGAAGTAAGTCACTCCCTGGGTGTTGACGTACAGGGCGTAGATCGAGGTCGTCGCCGCCATGAACAGGCGGTTGCGCTGCACGCC
>SXNB01000125.1 GCA_005777205.1 Burkholderiales bacterium
CTGCACCGCGCCGGTGGTAGCGATGTCATCGTGCTCGCCGATGTAGGCGTGGGTGAAGCCGTAGCCCTGGCCAAGGACCTTGACCGGCGGCTTGCGGATGTCCTGGCGCGAGGTCACCACGAACGCGGCGGCGCCGTCGGTAACGATGGCACAATCCAGCAGGTGCAGCGGCGAGGTGATCATCCTCGAGTTGACGACGTCGGGCACGGTGATGGGCTCGCGCTTGTAGGCCAGCGGATTGAGCGCGGCATGATGTGGACCGACACCTTGCCCTCAGCGGAGTACTGCAGGACGCCCAAGGCGTCCGGCCCCATCAAGGTGGCGCCCCACGCCTTGCGCGTTTCGAGCCTCGTAGGACACCAGGCGCCAGCGGCCGGGGAGACGTTGTTTCAGCATGTGGGGGCGCGGGGGCTTCGATTCTCCACCATAATCGCGCCGATGACCGCTCCCGCCCGCCACGTCGCCGTCATCGGCGCCGGCATCGTCGGCGCCTCCTGTGCCGCCTGGCTGCAGCGCAAGGGCCTTGCGGTGACGCTCATCGAGCGCGACGCGCCGGGCGAAGCAACCTCGTTCGGCAACGCGGGGTCCATGTCGCCCACCGCGCTGACCCCGGTGGCGATGCCCGGCATGCTGCGGCAGATTTCCGGCTGGCTCACCGATCCGCTGGGGCCGCTGACGGTGAAGGCTTGGTACCTGCCCTTTGCGCTGCCCTGGCTGATCCGCTTCCTCGCCCATGCCAACCGCGACGACCTGTGGCGCTGCTCCCAGGCGCTGCGGCCGCTGCTGGCGCCGGTGTTCGAGTGCTACGAGCCGATCGTCGCGAACGCGCAGGTGCAGGGGCTGATCCGCCGCGAAGGCGTCCTCTACGCTTATGACTCGGAGGCGGAGTTCCGGGCCTCGAGTCCGGCCGAGGACGTGCGCCGCAAGCTGGGGGCTGTGCTGGAGGACGTGACCGCCGCCGACATGCAGCGCCTCGCGCCGGGCCTCTCACCGGCATTCCGCTGGGGCACCTACGGGCCAGAGAACGGTTACACCATTAATCCGCACAAGCTGACGCGTTCGCTGGCCGAGCATGTCGTGCACGATGGCGGCAAGTTGGTCAAGGCCGAGGTCGGAAGGATCGAGCCGCTCAACGGAACCGTGCGCCTGCGCTTCACGCGCGAAGGCCAGGCCGACGAGATCGTGGCGGACGCGGTGGTGGTCGCCGCCGGCGTGTGGTCGGGCCCGCTCGCGGCCTCGGTCGGCGATCGTGTGCCGCTGGAATCGCAGCGCGGATACCACGTCACTGTAGCGAATTCCGGGGTGCGCACTACGCGGATCGTCAACTGGGTCCGCCGCCGCTTGTTCTCGACGCCCATGGAACCGGGCCTGCGCTTCGCAGGCACGGTGGAGATCGCCGGCCTCAAGGCCGCGCCCAGCTGGGAGCGCGCCGACCGGCTGCTGCAGCTGGGCAAGCAGATGTTCCCCGACATGAATACTTCGAGCGTGTCGCGCTGGATGGGCCACCGCCCGTGCCTCCCAGACAGCCTGCCGGTCATCGGCGCTTCGCCCCGCGCGAAGAACGTGTTCTACGCCTTTGGCCATGGCCATATCGGCATGTGCAGCGCCGCGGGAACCGCGCGCACCATCGCCGAGCTGGTTGCAGGCGAGACGCCGCAGATTGACATCCGGCCCTTCCGGGCGCAGCGGTTCTCGTGATAAACGACACGCTCTGCACGCTGCCCGCCCACGCGCTGCGCGCGCGGATCGCCGCCAAGGAGGTTTCCCCGGTAGAGGTGGTGCGCGCGGTGCTGGCGAGAATCGAGGCCTCGCAACCAGTGCTGAATGCCTTCATCACGGTGTGTGCCGACGAGGCACTGGCCGCCGCGAAGGCGGCGGAGGCCGCCGTGATGCGCGGCGAGGCGCTCGGCGCGCTGCACGGCGTGCCGTACGCGGCGAAGGATCTCGTCGACACCGACGGGGTGCGCACCACCTACGGCTCGCGCGTCTACGAGTCGCACGTGCCGCAGGCCGACGCGGTGGCCGCCGCGCGCATGAAGGGCGCAGGCGCGATCCTCGTCGGCAAGACCACCACGCCCGAGTTTGGCCACAAGTCGCTCACTGACGCGCCACTGTTTGGCCGCAGCTGCAATCCTTGGGACCGCCGGCGCACCTGCGGGGGCTCCAGCGGCGGGGCGGCAGCGGCGCTCGCCGCCGGCATGGGACCGATCGGCATTGCCACCGACGGCGGCGGGTCGACGCGCATTCCGGCGGCGTGCTGCGGGTTGGTGGGAATGAAGCAGACGCTCGGCACCGTACCGCACAGTCAGGTGCGGGACGCCTTCGGCATGTACACCTACGTCACGCCCCTGTCGCGGAACGTCATGGACACCGCGCTGCAGCTCGCCGCCATGGCCGGCCCGCACCCGAGCGATCCCTGGTCGATCGGCGTCGCGCCGCAGGACTGGGTCTCCGCGGCCCGCCCCGGAAAGTTGAAGGGCATGCGCATCCTGCACCGCCTCACGCTCGGCAACTCGCGCGTGTCCTCGGACGTGCGTACGGCCTTCGAGGCGGCCCTGGCGCGCTTCGAGTCACTCGGCGCCGAGCTGATCGAGCACACCGAGGCGCTGCCACCGATGGAGCCGGTATGGAAGGTGATCAACCACGCCAGCTGGCGCGCGCGATTCTTGATGCTGATCCGCGAGCACGGCGAACGCATGACGCCCTCGCTGTTACGGCAGGTGGAAATGGCTGCGGCGTGGAGCGCCGAGGACTACCAGGAGGCGATGTTCGCGC
>SXNB01000126.1 GCA_005777205.1 Burkholderiales bacterium
GAAGTTCATGCCGTAGATGCCGGCGATCATGGTGGGCACCGCCACCAGCGCGGCGTAGGCGGCAAAGCGCTTGGTCACCTCGCTCTCGCCGATCTGCACCATCGCCAGGTTCATCTGCGTCGCGCTGTTCGCGGTCTCCCGCAGGGAGTCGATCGACTGGTTCAGGCGCAGCAGGTGGTCGTAGACGTCGCGGAAGTATTCGCCCAGGCCGGCGCACATCTGCGGCACGCGCCCGCCGTAGAGCTTGCTCGAGGCCTCCAGCAGCGGGCCGGCAGCGTGCTTCACCGTCATCAGCTTCTGCTTAACGTAATACATGGACTCGATGTTGTCGCGCGGTGACTTGCCCGAGAAAATGCGTTCCTCGAGAGACTCCAGTTCGGTCTCGATGGCGTTCAGCACCGGGAAGTAGCGGTCCACCACCGCGTCCATGAGCGCGTACAGCACGTAGCCCGAGCCGTGCTTGAGCAGCTCGGGTTCGCGCTCGCAGCGCGCGCGCACCCCGAGGAAGCCCTGCTCGGTGCGGTTGCGCACGGACAGCACGAAGTTCGGGCCGGTGAAGATGTTTACTTCGCCGACATGGATCTCGTCGCCGGCAAGCTCCAGCACATGGAGCACGGCGAACAGTTCGTCGCCGTACTCCTCCAGCTTGGGCCGTTGGTGGCCGTGGCGCGCGTCCTCCACCGCGAGCTCGTGCAGGCCGAACTGGCGCTGCATCTCCAGCAGATCCTCGTCGGTGGAGTCGCGCAGCGCCACCCACACGAAGCAGCCGGGCTTAGCCAGGTAGTCGCGGATTTCGCCTTGCGCGATGTCCGCAAGCTTCTGGCCGTTCTGGTAGGCGACGCAGTTGACGAGCATGTATGATGATACCTGCGTGTGGCTGGAACATAATGCGCCACCGTGAGTGACGACCCCCAGCCAGCCGCGCCCCAGCCCCGCGTTCCCGCGCAGACCCGCGACACGGCCACCGTCGTGCTGCTGCGCGACGGGCTACGGGGCCTGGAGACCTACCTGGTCAAGCGCAGCCGGACCGTGGACTTCATGGCGGGCGCCCACGTCTTTCCCGGCGGTCGCTTGGACAAGGCCGACAGTTTGGCCGTGGCCTGCGCGCTGCTTTCGGCGGACACCTTGGCGCTGCGGCAGCGCCTCGCGGAAGACCTGCCGGCGATGCACCTCGCGCCCGCCACCGCCAAGAGCCTCGACATGCTGGCGGGCCACGCCGACGTCGACACGGCGCTGGCCGGCGCGACGGCGCGGACTCCGCCAATCGTGGAGCCCAAGGTGTGGAACGAGGCCGGCCGCGCTTTCATTTCCCTTCCGGGCGACCCGCGCCATGCGCTGCCCGACATGCTGGGCGGAACGATCCGGCGCATCCAGTTGGAGGCTGGGCGATACCGGACGGTCCCAGCGGCATAATTACGCCTTGTCGACCCGCTCCCCGTCACGGAATCCAATGCCTGCCGCCACTCCCTCCCTCAGCCAGCGCGCGCAATCCCTCGGCACTGAAAACGCCTTCGTGGTCCTGGCCGAGGTCAACGACCTCGCCCGCCAGGGCAAGGACATCATCAGCTTCTGCATCGGCCAGCCAGACTTCCCGGCGCCGCTGCACGTGCAGGAAGCGGGCATCAAGGCCATCCGCGAGGGCAAGCACGGCTACACGCCCTCGGCCGGCATCGACCCTTTGCGTGAGGCGGCGGCGAAGTACATGGCCGGGATGCGCGGCGGCCTGCCGATCCGGCCGCAGGACGTGGTCGTCGGCGCGGGCGCCAAGCCTTTCATCGCCTACGCCATTCTCTCCACCACCGACCACGGCGCCGGCGACGAGGTGATCTACCCGAACCCGGGTTTCCCGATCTACGAGTCGCAAATCATCGCCTGCGGCGTGAAGCCGGTGCCGGTGCAATTGCGCGAGGAGCGCGACTTTGCCTTCGACCCGGCGGAGCTTGAGCGCCTGATCACGCCGAAGACGAAGCTGCTCATCCTCAACACGCCGCACAACCCCACCGGCGGGATCCTGGGACGTAAGGCGCTGGAGGCGATCGCCGCGATCCTGCGCAAGCATCCGCAGGTCTGGATCTACGCCGACGAGATCTATTCGCGCCTGTGCTACACCGAGTCGTTTTTCTCCATCGCGCAGCTGCCCGGGATGTACGAGCGCACTATCATTTCCGATGGGGCCTCAAAGACCTGGGCCATGACCGGCTGGCGCATCGGCTTCGCCTCCAACCCGGAGCTGGCGCCGGTGCTGACGCGCTGGATCACCAATACCGATTCCTGTGCTTCGCAGATCTCGCAGTGGGCGGCGGTGGAGGCCATCAACGGGCCGCAGGACGCGGCCGAGATGATGAAGCAGAGCTTCCTCGAGCGGCGCGACCTCATCGTTGGACTGCTGAACAAGGTGCAGGGCGTGACCTGCCGCGTGCCGGGAGGTGCGTTCTACGTCTGGCCCAACGTCACCGAAGCGTGCCGCCTGGTCGGCGCCGCGGATTCGGAGGTGTTCAGGAAGCGCCTGCTGCACGAGGCTGGCGTCGCGGTGCTGGCCGATATCCACTTCGGCGCCCGGGTGGCGGGGGACGGCCAGCACGTGCGCTTTTCGTATGCCGCCTCGCGCGAGGCGCTCGAAAAGGGCGTGGCGCGCATGGCCGAGTTCATCCGGGCGAATACCCAGAAACCCGCATGACGGCCTTGTGGCGGCCGAGCGCCACGGTCGCGGCGGTGATCGAACACGGCGGACGATTCCTCTTTGTCGAGGAAATGCAGGATGGCCGGCGTGTTCTCAACCAGCCTGCCGGTCACCTGGATCCTGGCGAAACGCTGCTGCAGGCCGTCGTGCGCGAAGTGCTTGAGGAAACTGCGCACCACTTCGAGCCCACGGCGATAGTGGGCATCTACCGTTGGAAGTACGAACCCGAGGATGTCACCTTCCTGCGCTTTTGCTTCAGTGGCCGCATCCTGGGCGTGGAGGCGGGGCGCAAGCTGGACAAGGAGATCGTCGACCTGCGCTGGCTGACCCTTGCCGAGTTGCGGGCGCGGCACCCCATGCACCGCTCGCCGCTGGTGCAGCAGTGCGTGGAGGACTACCTCGCGGGGCGGCGCTTCCCGCTTGAGCTGCTGTCGGCCACCCATGCCTGACCATGGCTGAGCGGATTGTCGTCGGCTTGTCGGGCGGGGTGGATTCCGCGGTTGCTGCGCTGCTGCTGAAGCGCGCGGGGCACGACGTTGTCGGCCTGTTCATGAAGAACTGGGAAGACGACGACAACGATGAGTACTGCTCGACCCGGCAGGACCTGATCGATGCCGCGGCGGTGGCCGACGTCATCGGCATCGAGCTGGAGGCGGTGAACTTCGCCGCCGAGTACAAGGACCGCGTGTTCGCCGAGTTCCTGCGCGAGTACCAGGCCGGGCGCACGCCCAACCCGGACGTGCTTTGCAACGCCGAGATCAAGTTCAAGGCGTTCCTCGACCACGCCCTGCGCTTGGGCGCGGCGCGCATCGCCACCGGGCACTACGCGCAACTGGACGAGCGCGACGGCAAAGTGCGGCTGTTGCGCGGCGCGGACGCCAGCAAGGACCAAAGCTACTTCCTGCACCGCCTGACCCAGGCCCAGCTGGTTCGCACAATGTTACCGATCGGTAACATTCTGAAGCGCGAGGTACGGCGTATCGCCGCCGAGGCGGGCCTGCCCAACCACGCCAAGAAGGATTCCACCGGCATCTGCTTCATTGGCGAGCGGCCGTTCCGCGAGTTCCTCAACCGCTACCTGCCGAAGGAACCGGGGCCGATCATGACCCCGCAGGGGATGCAGCTGGGCACGCACATCGGCCTGGCCTTCTACACCATCGGGCAGAGGAAGGGCATTGGCATTGGCGGCACCGCGGGCTCCGGCGGCGCGGCGTGGTACGTGGCGCAGAAGGACATGCGCGCCAACGCGCTCATCGTGGTGCAGGGGCACGACCACCCGTTGCTGCTGAGCAAGTCGCTGCAGGCGGCGGATGCGAGTTGGATTTCCGGGGAGGCGCCGGCCGAGGGCGCCCGGTACACCGCAAAGTCGCGCTACCGGCAGGCGGATTCGGCATGCACCGTCACGCGCTTGGGGAACGGGGATCTGTCGGTGGACTTCCACCAATCGCACTGGGCGGTGACCCCGGGGCAGTCGGTGGTGCTCTACAACGGCGCCGCCTGCCTGGGCGGCGCGGTGATCACTTGAAAAACGGGGGTCTGTCCCTGATTTATTTCGGGACGGTCTCGGCGAAGGTCGGGCGCTCCATCAGCTTGTCGTAGAGCTTGACCAGGTTGGCGTAGCGGCCGCGCCATTCGAAGCCGCCAGGCTTGCGGAATTCCACCCAGCCCAGGCATGCCCCCACGGCGATGTCGGCGAGCGAATAACGGTCGCCGTGGCACCAGGCCCTGTCTCCCAGGTCGGCCGCCATTTGCGACAGCCCGCGCTCCAGCTTGCCCGTCTGCTTGGCGGCCCAGTCCGTGCTCTGCAGGTTCTTCGGGCGCAGGCCCTCGTAGCGGATCAGCAGGCCCGCGTCCAGGGTTCCGTCCGCCAGCGCTTCCCAGCGGCGCACCGCGACGCGGTCGCGGTTGTCGTCCGGGATCAGGCGCGAGATGGGCGAGACGCCATCGAGGAATTCCACGATGACGCGTGAATCGTAGAGGGTCGAGCCGTCGTCGAGGACCAGCGTGGGCACCTTGCCCAGCGGATTGAGGGCATTGACCGGGTTCTCGGACGGGTTGACGTCCACTGTCTCGAAGTCGCAGTCGATTTTCTTCTCCGCAAGCACGATGCTCACCTTGCGGGTGTAGGGGCTGAGTCTGGAACCGAGTAGTTTCATGGCGTGGGCAGATTATAGCGGTTGGAGCAGCCCCTCCAAGCGCCGCCGCAGCGCAGGGACGACAAGTTTTGTGAACCAGGGGTTTTTGCGCATCCAGAGCCGGTTGCGAGGGCTCGGATAGGGCAGCGGGAAGTACTCTGGCAGGTATTCCGCGAAGGCGTGGACCGTGTCGGCGAGGGTCTTCCCGCACCGCCGCCCGGGCGCCTGCCCGACGATGAGCAGCTGTGCCTGTGCGTCGACCAAGAATTCAGGGCGCGGCCCCAGCGGCAGGTGGGCCTCGCACAGGCGGCAGGCTTTTGCCGCTGAAATCAGCTTCTTGAGCCTGCGCCTCTATAATAGGATCTATGCTTTCCCCGCTCACCGCGCTGTCGCCGCTCGACGGCCGGTACGCCCGGTCCGCCGACCCCCTCAGGCCCTATTTCAGCGAGCTCGCGCTGATCCGCTACCGCGTGCGTGTGGAATTGGCGTGGCTGCGCGCGCTCGCCGCGGAGAAGGCGCTCCCGGAGATTCAGCCGTTCTCGAAGGCGACGCTGGCGGCGCTCGACAAGCTGGTCGAATCCTTTGGCGAGCAGGACGGCGAAGCGATCAAGGCGATCGAGGCGCGCACCAATCACGACGTCAAGGCGATCGAATACTGGCTGAAGGCGAAGCTGGCGAAGAACCGGGAGGTGCAGAAGGCGCTGGAGTTAATCCATTTCGCTGCCACCTCCGAGGACATCAATAACCTGTCCTACGCCCTGATGCTGAAGGAAGCGCGCGACGAGGTGATGCTCCCGCGCCTGGAGCGCGTCACCGCGACATTGCGGGACATGGCGCACCGGCACGCGAAGCAGCCCATGCTTTCGCGCACGCACGGTCAGCCGGCCTCGCCC
>SXNB01000127.1 GCA_005777205.1 Burkholderiales bacterium
AGCGCAGCAGGTTGACGCAGGCCAGGCCGCAGAGCACGGTGAGCGCCAGGCACAGGTAGTAGAACGCGGCGTCCGACTCCAGCTTCCAGCCCAGGATCTCCACCGGCTTCAGGTGCTTGCCCTCGTTGCCGCCGGTGAGCGAATGCCAGCGCGCGATGATTTCCTCGACGATGACGTTGAAGGCGAGCGTGGCGATGGTGAGGTAGATGCCCTTCAAGCGCAGCGCCGGCAGGCCGACGATGATGCCCACCACCGCGGAGAACAGCGCCGCGCAGCTGATGGAGACGAAGAAGGGCACGCCCGCGGCCTGCATCAGCGCCTCGGTATATGCGCCCACGGCGAGGAACGCGGCGTGCCCCAGCGACACCTGGCCGGTGAAGCCGGTGAGCATCATCAGGCCGAAGCCGACGATGGAGTAAATCAGGATGAAGTGCAGCTGCGACATGACGTACTCGCCGACCCACCACGGCGCCAGCAGCAGCGCCACGGCCAGCAGGCCGTACCAGAAGCCCTGGCCCGCGTGCTTGAACAGGCGGATGTCCTGCTCGTAATCGGTCTTGAAGACGAAGCGCATGGCGGGCGGCCTAGACCTTCTGGGTCATACTTTCTTACGGGCGGTTTCGCCGAAGATGCCCGAGGGCCGGACCATCAGCACGATGAGCACCACCACGTAGGCGGCGACGTCCTTGAAGCCCTCCGGGAGGTAGTAGCCCGCCAGCGCCTCGACTACGCCGATCATCAGTCCACCGACGATCGCGCCTGGCACGCTGCCGAAGCCCCCCAGCACCGCGGCCGGGAAGGCCTTGAGGCCAATGAAGCCCATGTTGGAGTGGATGAAGGTGGCTGGCGCGAGCAAAATGCCGGCGAAGGCGGCCACTCCGGCCGACAGACCCCAGATCATCATGTTGACGCGCCGCACCGGGATGCCCATGTAGTAGGCGGCGAGCTGGTTCTGCGAGGTGGCCTGCATCGCCACCCCCAGCTTGGAGAAGCGAAAGAACAGGAACAGCACGGCGCACAGCGCGGCGGTCATGGCGATCACCCCGAGCTGCTGCACCGGCAGCACCACCCCCCCCACATTCCAGATCTCGTCGGCGTAGGGGGTCATGATCTGGTGGGTATCGGTGCCCCAGCCGGGGACCATGGTGACCACGCCGCGCACCACGTAGCCCACGCCGATGGTGATCATCACCACGGTGAAAGCCGGCTGGCCAAGCACCGGCCGCAGCACGATGCGCTCGATGAGCATGCCCACCACGGCCATCACCGCGACCGCGAACAGGATGGTCGCCCAGTAGGGCCAGCCCATGATGATGCTGGCGGTGAGCGCGAAGAAGGCGCCCAGCATCATCAGGGCGCCCTGGGCGAAATTCCCCGTCTCGGTGGCCTTGTAGAGGAGCACGAAGCCCAGCGCGACCAGCGCGTAGACGCAGCCCAGCGAGACCCCCGCCACCAGCAGTTGCAGCAGATCGACCAATGCCACTCCTCCGCTTTCAATTCTACAGTCGTACAATCCCACCGTGAACGCGCAGGCACATTCCGTCGTTGCCGTCGAAGTACCCGTGGTCCAGGGTGAGGAATTTCGCGACCAGGAACGTCCGGCGCGCCGGCTTCCGGCCGCCGAACTCGCGCCGCTGACCGCGCTTGTGCCTCGGAAAAGCATCGCGGCGCTCGCCTGGAGCTACGGCGGCCTTGCGCTGGCGATCGGCCTCGCGCTCGCCTTCTGGACGCCCTGGGTGTTGGTGCCCTGCGTGATGGCAATTGCCTGCTTCCAGCACTCCCTGGCCATCCTGTCGCACGAGGCGACGCACTACCGCCTGTTCCAGTCGCGCTTCGCCAACGATCTCGCCGGCCGGGTGAGCGGCATGCTGGTCGGGGTCTCGACCTTTTCCTACCGTATCGTCCACCGGCTGCACCACAACCACCTTTACCAGCCTGCCGACCCGGACATCGCGCTAATGGCGGGCTATCCGCGCGGAAAGGCTTACCTGGCGAAGAAGCTGCTGAAGGACCTCACTGGCCTCACCGCGCCACTCAACTATGCCTACTTCTTCGGCGCCCCCGGCGCCAACCGGTCGACCGGCGTCGCGCAGCGTCCGCTGGGCGACACCGCCGCGCGGCTGCGCAACCAGGCCCTGCGCGACCGCTGGGTGGTGGTCGCCTTCCATGTCCTCGCGCTCGGCGCCGCAGTCGCCACCGGCTGGTGGCTGGAATACCTGGTGCTGTGGGTACTGCCGCTGGTGACGCTCATGCAGGCAATCCTGCGCCTGCGCGCGGTGATGGAGCACGGCGCGGTATCCGACCTGTCCTCCCCCCTCACGGCGGCGCGCACCAACGTGGATATCCCCTGGTGGGGGCGATTCGCATTCTTTCCCCACCACGTCAACTACCACATCGATCACCATCTCTATCCGGCGGTGCCGCACTACAACCTAGCGAGGCTGCACGAGGCCTTGAAGCGCCACGGCATTCTGGAAGGCGCGGAGGTGCGGCCGTTCCGCGACACGTTGAAGCAGGTGTTCGGCCCGCGCGGCAGCGTGCCGATCATGCGCACGGCAGAACCTGCTTGACGGCAACAAAGTAATGGCTCCATAATGGATCCACTCGGATTCATTATGGAGCCAACATGGCTTTAACCCCCACGATCAACCTGTCGGTCAAGAATGTTCCCGCGACGCTGGCGGCAAAACTGCGGGCGCGCGCTGAGCGTAACCATCGCTCTTTGCAAGGGGAACTCATGGCGATACTGGAGGAGGCCGCAGCCGCGCCTGCGGCGCTGCGCTTCGGCGTAACCGGCGCCGCGTACGGCGCTGACGTGCCTGCCACGGCCAGTCTGCTCGATCGCCTGGATGCCATCGCCCGGGGACGCGGCATCGACACTACAAAGCGGTTCACGCGGGAGCAGGCGCACGATCGTAAGCTGTTGCGCAAACTGGGTATCTGAGATGGCTGTTGCATACTTTCTCGACTCCAACGTCCTGCTGTACGCGTTCTCGAAAGCACCCCGTGACGTCGCAAAAGCCAGGGTCGCGCGCGAATGGCTGGCACGCGAGGACTGGGGCGTCTCGGTACAGGTGCTCCAGGAGTTCTATGCAAACGTCCTGCGCTCGCCCCATGACCTAAGCCATGAAGATGCCGCCGCCATGATCGACGAGATCGCGGACAGCCGACCGGTGAGCGCAGTCGATCTGCCACTGCTGCGCCAAGCGTTGCAGGTGAAAGCGCGCTACGGTATTTCCTATTGGGACGCCGCAGTGATTGCGGCAGCCCGTCGACTTGGCGCCGGACTGCTCGTAAGCGAGGATCTCTCCCATGGGCAGGACTACGGCGGCGTACGCGTCCTGAACCCGTTCGTCGCATGAAATCCATCCGCATCGGCGCCGGCCTTGGCTTCTACGGCGATTCCTGGCAGCCGGTGAAGGCCTCCATCGAGCGCGGCGGCGTGCAGTACATCGCTTCCGACCACCTGTCGGAACTCACACTCGCCATCCTGCAAAAGGACCGGCAGCGTGATCCGTCCGCGGGCTACGCGCGCGACGGCGTGCCGATGCTCACCGAACTCTGGCCGCTGGCGGCGAAGCATGGCGTCAAGTTCGTCCTCAACGCCGGCGGTTTGAATCCGCAGGGCGTACGCGAAGCCATCGCGAAGGCGTTCCAAGCCAAGGGCTGGAAGGCGCGTATCGCTACCGTCAGCGGAGATTCGGTGCTGGAGCGCATCGACGAGCTGCGCGCGGAAGGCGAACCGCTCCGTCACATGGACAGCGGCGCCGACATCTCCGGCGTGCGCGACCGGATGCTGTTCGCCAACGCCTACCTCGGCGCCCAGCCAATCGCCGAAGCGCTCGCGAAGGGCGCGGACATCGTGCTCACCGGTCGCGTGGCGGACGCCGCGCTCACGCTGGGCCCGCTCGCGCACGAATTCGGCTGGCGCTGGGACGACTGGGACCGGCTCGCCGCCGGCCTCACGCTGGGTCACTTGCTGGAGTGCTCGGGCCAAGGCTCTGGCGGCAACTTCGGCTCGGCTGGCGAGTGGGCGAAGATTCCCGACTACGCTCACCTCGGCTACCCGATCGCCGAAGTAACCGAAGATGGTCGCGCCCTGTTCACCAAGGCGCCGGGCACCGGCGGCCGCGTCTCCTTCGACACCATCCGCCAGCAGCTGCTGTACGAGGTGCACAACCCGCACGCCTATTTCTCCCCGGATGTGGTGCTGGACATGGGCACGCTTAAATTCGACGACGAAGGCGGCGACCGGGTCCGCGTGTCCGGGGCCTCCGGCGCGCCGCGGCCAGCGACGCTCAAGGTGGTGGCCGGCTACCACGACGGATGGATGGGCACGGGCATGATCGGGTTCGCCTGGCCCGAGGCCTACGCCAAGTGCGCGAAAAGCGCCGAGATCATCCAGACCCTGGTCAACGAGCGCGGCTGGAAGGTGGAGGACAGCAACGTCGAGTACATGGGCTACGACTCGCTTCTGGGCGCGAATGCCGACCCGAGGCACCGCGACGAGCTGAACGAGTGTTTCCTGCGCATGACCATCCGCACGCAGGACAAGCGCGTCGCCGACGCCTTCGGCCGCCTGTTTCCCTGGCTGGGCCTGTCCGGCCCGCCTTACGTGGGAACCATGAAGGGCATCCAGCCGGCGAAGGAACTGCTGGGCATCTGGCCGACGGTGGTCAGGCGCGAACAGGTGGAGTCCCGGGTGAATATCGAACTGGAGCAGGTCGGATGAAGATCGGCCTGTGGAAGATCGCGCACGCGCGCTCCGGCGACAAGGCCGACCGCGCCGACATTGGATTGTTCGCCTACG
>SXNB01000128.1 GCA_005777205.1 Burkholderiales bacterium
AATCACCTGTTCGGCGCTGCGGCTGCGCAGCTGCAGGATTTGCAGGTCGCCCTGCGCCCGGGCCAGTCCGCAGGCCAGCAGCAGTCCCAACAGCCAATAACGTAAGTGGTTGCTTTCCATCCAGAGCTTGTCTAAATTGCCTGAAGTATGGTCCGTAATTTACTGTATTTATTAATTTTTGCGGCTACTGTTTCCGGCTGCGGGAGCCTTCCCGCGCCTGCGCCGGCGCGTGAACCTGTAGCCGCGCCAGCCCCCGCGCCCATACCCGAATCCCGGCCCTTTGCAGTGCGCACCGAAGCACTGCTTCAGGTCCTGCTCGCGCTCGGGATCGACTACCGTCCGGGCGGGAATTCCCCGACGACCGGGTTCGACTGCAGCGGGCTCGTTGCCCATGTGTTCCGCGAAGCTTACGGTATCCGCCTGCCGCACAGCGCCCGCGCCCAGAGCGAAGCCGGCGCACCGGTGCCGCAGGACAAGCTGCAGGCGGGCGACCTGGTGTTCTACAACACGCTGAAGCGCCCGTTCTCCCACGTCGGCATCTACATTGGCGACGGCAAATTTGTGCACGCGCCGAGATCGGGCGCGCAAGTGCGGGTGGAGTCCGTTCGCGCCTCCTACTGGCGCCAGCGCTTCAATGGGGCGCGGCGCATCGAGCCCGGCGCCTGATCCAACTGAAAGCGGTTCTCATTTGCATTTTATTGAGAACTGTTATCATTATTTTTCCGTTCCACAGAGGGAAGAATGCAAACCTTTGTTATAATTAAGGTAATTGTCATCTCTACCCTGCTGGCGACCGTTGCCGGGACGGCTGCCGCCCAAGACAAGGTCCTGAACCTGTACTCCTCGCGCCACTACCAGACCGACGAGGCGCTCTACTCGGGATTCACCAAGGCCACCGGCATCCGGATCAATCGCATTGAGGCGGGCGAGGACGCCCTGATCGAGCGCATTCGCAACGAGGGCGCGCGCAGCCCCGCGGACGTACTGGTTACGGTGGATGCTGGCCGCCTCTGGCGCGCCGAGCAACTGGGCTTCTTCCAGCCGGTGAAATCCGCATTGCTGGAGCAGCGCATCGCGGCGAGTTTCCGCGAGCCCAGCGGGCTCTGGTTCGGCTTCTCGCTGCGCGCGCGCCTCATCGCCTACAACAAGGCGAAGGTGAAGCCCGGGGAGTTCGCCACCTATGAGTCGCTCGCCGAGCCGAAATGGAAGGGCCGCGTCTGCATGCGTTCCTCAAGCAACATCTACAACCTGTCGCTGATGGGCGCGCTGGTAGAGCACCTGGGCGAGGCGAAGGCCGAAGCCTGGGCAAAAGGCGTGAAGGAAAACCTCGCGCGCGATCCCAGGGGCGGCGACACCGACCAGTTGAAGAGCGTGGCCTCCGGCGAGTGCGACCTCACCATTTCCAACCAGTACTACTACGCGCGCCTCGGGCGCTCGGGCAAGCCGGAGGACCGGGCGGTGTTCGAGAAGCTGGGCGTGGTCTTCCCGAACCAGGCGCGCTTCGGCACGCACGTCAACATATCAGGCGCCGGCGTGATGAAGCATTCGCCCAATCGCGAAGCGGCGGTGAAATTCCTGGAGTACCTCGCGAGCGACGTGGCGCAGCGCTACTTCGCCGAGGGCAACAACGAGTGGCCGGCGGTGGCCGGGCTGAAGACCGCGAACCCGGTGCTCAGCGCCCTGGGGGAATTCAAGCGCGACGCGCTCAACGTCGCGGTGCTGGGCCGCAACCAGCCCGGCGCGCAGAAGATCTACGACCGCGTGGCGTGGAAGTAGGGTCCCGCTACTCAGGCCCGGTTCCGCTCATATAGCGTCGCGTAACGATCAGCAACGGCACCAGGCCGATCAACACGATCACCAGTGACGGTGCCGCGGCCTCGCCTAGGCGCTCGTCCTTGGCGAGGTTGTAGGCCTCGATCGCCAGGGTGTCGAAATTGAAGGGCCGCAGCGCGAACGTCGCCGGCAGTTCCTTCATCACGTCCACGAACAACAGCAACGCCGCGCTCGCCAGGCTCGAGGCGAGCAGCGGCGCGTGCACGCGTGCGAGCGCCTTCGCCGGGCTAGCGCCCAGGCTGCGCGCGGCATCATCCATGCGCGGGGTGATCTTGGCGAGGCCCGCCTCGACCGCCTGAAGCGCCACCGCGAGGAAGCGCACGAGATACGCGTACACCAGTGCGAGGATCGTGCCGGTGAGCAGCAGCCCGGGCGTCACGCCCATCGCCGCCTCGATGCCGTCCGCGATCCAGTTGTCCAGGCGTCCCAGCGGCACCAGCACGCCGACCGCGATCACCGCGCCGGGAATGGCATAGCCCAGCGATGCTGCGCGATTGGCGAGCGCGACGGTACCGGCAACGGGCCCGCGCGCAAGCCTCGCGGCATAGGCCATCGCGGTCGCGAGCGCCACGCTCAGCACCGCGGCGATCCCGGCCAGCGTGAAGCTGTTGCCGACCAGCGCCCACAAGCGTGCGCTGGATACCGGTTCGCCCCAGGCGAGATTCGCGAGGAGCACGGCCGGCAGCACGAAACCGAGCAGCACCGGCACCGCGCAGGCCGTGAACGCAAACCAGGCCGAAGCGCCGGTCAGGCGCTGCAGGGACGAGCGCTTGCGTGTCGCGCTCGCGTACGCAGCGCGGCCGCGGCTCGCGCGTTCGATCGCGATCAGCGCGGCGACGAACACGAGCAGGCAGGCCGAGAGCTGCGCCGCCGCAGCGACGTCGCCCATGGACATCCAGACCTTGAAAATGCCGGTGGTGAACACTTCCAGGCCGAAGTAGGACACGGTGCCGAAATCGGCCAGCGTCTCCATCAGCGCAAGCGTGGTGCCGGCAGCCACCGCCGGCCGCGCGATCGGCAGGGCCACGCGGCGGAATCCGCCCCAGGCGCCCAGCCCCGCGAGCCTTGCCGCCTCCAGCGCGCTGCGCGACACATCCACGAACGCCGTGCGCGCCAACAGGTACACATAGGGATAGAGCGCAAGCGCCAGCAAAACAACGGCACCGGGCAGCGAGCGAACGTCCGGGAACCAGTACTCGCGCGCCTGCCAGCCGGTGGCGGCACGCAACGCGCTTTGCACCGGCCCGGCGAACTGCAGCCAGTCGGTGTATGCGTAGGCCATGACGTAGGCCGGCATCGCCAGCGGCAGCACCAGCGCCCACTCAAGCACGCGCCGGCCAGGGAAGCTGTACGCTGTGACCAGCCATGCGGTGAGTACGCCCATGGAGACGACGCCGGCAGCGACGCCCCCCGTGAGCAGCGCCGTATTGAGGACATACGTGCCGAGCACGGTGCGGGCGAGGTGCATCCACGTCTCGCTGGCCGGCCCGAACACGCTCGCCAGCACCGCGAGGATGGGGAGCAGGATCAGCGCGGCGGCGCCGAAGGAAACCACCCCCAGAAATCTAACTCTTTGAAAATAAAGCACTCCTTATTCTAACAAGAATTATTCTTGATAGAATGCGCGACATGGAGCCGCTACTCCGGGTGGAGGAGCTCAGCCACGCATATGACGGGCAACCGTCGGTTCGTGGGCTTTCGTTCTCGCTCGCGCGAGGCGCCATCGCTTGCCTGCTGGGGCCCAGCGGCTGCGGCAAGACCACGGCCCTGCGCTGCATCGCCGGCTTCGAGCAACCGTCGGCCGGCCGCATCCTGTTGAACGGCGTAGTGGTGTCCTCGCCCGAGCAGAGCCTCGCGCCGGAGAAGCGGCGTATCGGCATGGTGTTCCAGGAACACGCGCTGTTCCCGCACCTGACCGCCGCCGGCAATATCGCCTTCGCGCTGCTGCGCGCCGAAGCCGCGCCACGCGTGCGCGAACTGGCCGAGCTCACCGGCCTGGGCGATGCGCTCGACAAGTATCCGCACGAACTCTCCGGTCGCCAGCATCAGCGCGTGGCGCGG
>SXNB01000017.1 GCA_005777205.1 Burkholderiales bacterium
CGAGGGCCCCTTGGGCCAGCGGGCGTAGCCAATTTTGCCGATCACCTTCGATTTCTCCGGGTTGTTCAGCACCGACGCTGAGGTATTGGAATCCACGTACAGGCCGAGCGTGCCCTGCGAGAACGCGTCCGCGAGGTCAGGCCAGTTCCAGTTGCGCACCGCGGGCGGCGCGTACTTGGAGAGCAGGTTCACGTACCACTCCAGCGCCGCCACACCTTCCGGGCTGTTGAGCTGCAGCTGGCCGCTTTTGAACCATTCGCCGCCAAAGGCGCGGAAGATCGAGGGGTAGATATACATGTTCTGGCCCGCGCCCGCGAAGCCCCGCATCGCGCCGCCCCATACCCGGTTGTTCGGGTCATGGACCGCCGCCGAGTTCTTCACCAGATCCTCCAGCGTTTCCGCTGGCTTGAGGCCCTTCGCTGCATACAGGTCCTTGCGGTAAATCTGCAAGGTTGTCTCACCATCGAACGGGACGCCATACGGTTTTCCCGCCACCGTGTTTGCCCCGCGCCAGGCCGGGATGATGTCGTCGTTGCGGAACCAGGCCGCGTCCGTCAGCTTGGCATCGCCCAGCATCCGGTCGACCGGGTCGCACCACTTGTTCGACGCGTAGAGGTCGTAGTACATCGGGTCCGCCGCGTGCGTCGCGTAGGTCCCGGTCTTGGAGCTCAGGTCGAGGATCGCCTTCTGGCGGATCTGGCCCGGCGGCACCTTCTCAAACCGGACCTCGACCCCGGTAAGGGCCTGGAACGTCGGCGCCTCGCTGATCAGCGCATCAAAGTATCCCGCCGGGATCACCGCGACGGTGAGCTTCTCGCCCTCTGCCTGGCGCCAGTTGATCTTCGCCGCCTGGTACGGACCGATATCGGCCGCCGCCTGCGCATTCGCGAACCGCGCCACCCACGGCGCGGCCAGCATCGCTATCCCGCCCGCCAATACCCTGCGGCGCGTCTTCGATAACTTGTCGGAAATCTTCTTGCTCATGGTCGCCCCCGTCGCATGGTCCGGAAAAGATGCTTCTTGCGTGCTATATAACAATATAGGACATTTAGCGTCAACGACGGATGCAGAGAATCGACTGCCCGCGTCGGGACGGCCGCTGCGGGTTGGCAACGGATCTGCACCGCTCTTTGGGACACGAACGCACGTCTCATTAAGGACGCCGGGCACTACGCTTCCGGAAAGCCGGAACCAGTCAATCAGGGAGAATGAACATGAAGAAAATCGCTGCGGCGATGCTCTGCGCAGGCACGGTCATCCTCTCAGGCGCCGGGCTGCCGTGCCAGGCACAGGAGTTTCCCGCACGGCCGGTGCGCGTGGTGGTTCCCTGGCCGCCGGGGGGGCTCGTCGACGTCGCGGCCCGGGTCGTCGCGAAGGAGCTGCACGCCAGCACCGGTCAGCCGTTTGTCGTCGACAACAAGCCGGGGGCCGGAGGCGTGATCGGCGCGGACATGGTTGCAAAGGCCGCGCCGGACGGGTACACGCTGACCCTGACGACCTCGGCCCTGAACATGAATGCGGCGCTGGGACAGAAGCTCCCCTTCGATGCCGCCGCCGACTTTGCCCCGATCGCGGCGGTCGCCTACGCCCCTTCGATCGTGGTGATCCATCCGGCGGTCAACGCGCGGACCGTCCAGGAACTCGTCGCGCTCGCCAGGTCGCGCCCGGGCAAGCTGACCTACGCGTCGGCCGGGATCGGGTCGCCGGCCCATCTGTCCGCAGAGTTGTTCAAGTCGATCATGGGGCTGGATATCCTGCATGTGCCCTTCAGGGGTGCTCCCCAGGCGATCGCTGAAGTCATGGCCGGCCGTGTCGATCTCCTGTTTGCCAACGCCACGGTGGCGCTGCCGCAGATCAAGGCGGCCACTGTGCGCCCGCTGGCCGTAACGGGGGCACAGCGTTTTTCGGCTGCGCCGGACCTGCCGACCATGGTCGAGGCGGGGGTCCGGGATTTCGAGGCCGACCAATGGCTTGGCATCTTCGCGCCGCGCGGCACGCCCGGCGCGGTGCTGGGGCGGCTGCGCGCGGAGATCGACAAGGCCCTCGGCAGCGACGAGGTCCGCGCGGCGCTCGCGCGAAGCGGCATGACGGCGGCGAGCGTGGCGTCTGCCGAGCAGTTCGCGGCCTATGTGCGCGAGGACCTCGCAAAGTGGAAAGAGGTCGTCAGGAAGGCGGCCATCAAGGCCGAGTAGCTTGCACGCGACGAGTAGCGGGCGCATGGGCGAAGTCAGCCAGGAGAGCACACCGGGACCCGCCTTCCCCGGGATCATCGGCAGGACGCTGGCGGACTCGCGGCCGCACTGGCCCGCGCCGACGCGCGCCGCGCCCGGCAGCCCGAACGTCGTCGTGATCCTGATGGACGACATGGGCTATTCGGACCTCGGCTGCTTCGGCGGGGACATCGACACGCCCCGCATCGACGCGCTGGCGGCAAACGGCGTGCGCTTCACCGGATACACCACCGTGCCGATGTGCACGCCGGCGCGCGCCGCCCTGCTCACGGGCAAAAACCCCCACAGCGTGGGATGCGGCTGGTTGTCGCAGAGCGATCCCGGCTACCCGGGTTACCGCGGCGAGATCTCGCCCGACGCGCCGACTATTGCGGAACTCCTGCGCGCGCGCGGCTACGCCACGCTGGCGGTCGGTAAGTGGCACAACACCTACGACCGCAACAACCTGCCTGGCGGCGACACCAGTTCCTGGCCGATCCAGCGCGGCTTCGACCAGTTCTACGGCTTCATGGGCCCGGAGACCAGCTACTTCCAGCCCGACAACATGATGGAGGGCAACCATCCCGCCAACGTCGTGCGCTACCCTGAAGGGTACTTCGCGCCTGATGATTACACCGGCCGCGCCGTCGAGTGGCTCGCCCACCATTTCACCAGCTCGCCCGACAAGCCGTTCTTCCTGTATCTCGCCTTCCAGACCCCGCACGGGCCGCTGCACGCGAAACCTGCGGACCTGGCCCGCTACCGCGGCCGGTTCGATGCCGGCTGGGACGCGATGCGCCGCGGCCGCTACGACCGCCAGCGCGCCGCCGGACTGATCGAGCCCAACGCCGGCTTCGCGCCGCGCAATCCCGGCGTGCCGGAGTGGGCGGCTCTCGGCGCGGACGAGCGCGCGCTGTACGCGCGCTACATGGAGGTCTACGCGGCGCTGCTCGACAATGCCGATCAGAACGTGGGCAGGCTGGTGGACTTCCTGCGCGATGCCGGGCAGATGGGCAACACGCTGATCCTGCTGACATCCGACAACGGCGCGAACGCCGTGGCGGGTCCGCGCGGCGTCATGAACCTCATCGGGCGGCGCGTAGGCGCGGCGGACGACATGGCGCTGGACCTGCGTCTGCTCGCGGAAGACCGCGTCGGCGCCGAGGACACCTATATCTGCTACCCGACCGGATGGACCCAGCTCAGCAACACGCCCTACCGCTATTTCAAGCGCCTGCCGATGGCGGGCGGCATCCGGGTGCCGCTGGTGGCCCACTGGCCGGCCCGCATTGTCGACACGGGCGCCCTGCGGCGCCAGTGGGTGCACGTCACCGACATCCTGCCGACGGTGATGGAATTCGCCGGCGCATCCCTGCCTGCGGAATTCAAGGGCAGGCCCACGCGTGCGCTGGACGGCAAGAGCTTCGCGCGCATTCTCGAGGACGGCGAGGCACCCGCACGACGTGATCGCCAGTACTACGAGCTGCAGGGCAATCGGGCCTACATCTCAGGAAACTGGAAGATCATCTCCCTGCAGGCGCCCGACAAGGCGATCGACCTCGACAACTGGATGCTGTTCGACCTCGCCCGCGACCCTACCGAAATCGACGATCTGGCGAAGGCGCACCCGGACACCGTGCGCCGGCTGGTGGAGGAATTCGACGCCGAGGCGGGCATGAATTTCGTCTATCCGATCGACACGCGCGACGAGCGCCGCAATCCTCACGTGCCGCCCCATGAGGTCGAGCGCATGCTCGCGCCGCGCGATTTCTACCGCATCGGCCAGGCCATCCCCTCCCTGGTGGTCTCACCTTTGGTGTGCGACCGCGCCTACGTGCTCAAGGCCTGGTTCGAATGGACGCCCGGTGACGAAGGCATCATCTTCGCGCTGGGCGACCGGTTCTGCGGCCTGGTGCTCTACGTCGACGCCGGCGCGCTGCACTGCATCTACCAGTGGTGGCATGCGCCGACGGTCCTTAAGCCCGTCGCCCTGGCCGCCGGCCGGCAGGCGTTCGAGCTGCGCTATCGGGCCACCGGCAAGCGCCAGGGCTGCGCGGACGTGGTGCTCAACGGCGAGCCGCGCCTGACGGGCGCGGGCCTGTCGCCGACGATGCTGCGCGTGCCGACCTGCGGCATGAGCATCGGCATGTCGCGGCGCCTGTCGGTGAGCGAGCGCTACGCGCACAGGGGCGATTTCCGCTACGGCGGACACATCGAACGCGTGCGCATCGAGCCGGGGGCGCTTGCGCCGGGCAGCAGCCTCGAGCCAAGCGAGGAAGTCATGCAGGCGAGGATGCGCGCGCCGGCATAGCGGTGCCGGGTCGCGCAACGCGACGGCCGAACCGCGCTCGACCCCCGGGCAGCTCGGCCCCGAACACGCGCGCGGCGGAGATGATGCTCCGATCCGGGCATCGAATTTCATGGCTTGTGCGCGGCGACGGCCCGGCCCCGACGCTGCAGCACTGGCGAGCCTGCCCTGCCCGGCGCGCCTCAGCCGTAGAAGAGCTGGGGCAGCACGAGCGAGATCCACGGCACCGCCACAAAGAGCGCGAGCCGCAGAATGTCCACGGTGATGAAGGGCAGCATGCCGCGGAAGATGGTGGTGGTGGACACCTCGGGCAGGACGGTGGAGAACACGTAGCCGTTGAGGCCCACGGGCGGCGTAATCAGGCTGATCTCGGTGACCAATAGGGAACTATTTGGCGTGAACGATGGACGGACACTGCGGGTTGTCCTCCTCTGAAGGCACTGCAACGCGCCCTTCGCCGCGGCGGGCTCCGGCGCCAAGACCACCCCCGTGCCGCCTGGGGCCTGCAATGTAATCGATCGGTTACATCACCCCGGCATCCGCCGCCCGAAGTCCCGCAGCACCTCGCGCGCGCAGTTGTGCCCCGGCGCCCCGGTGACCCCGCCGCCAGGGTGCGCGCCCGAGCCGCACAGGTACAGGCCCTTCACCGGCGTGCGGTAGTCAGCGTGGCCCAGCACCGGCCGCGACGACCACAACTGATCCAGCGACAGCTGGCCGTGGAAGATGTCCCCGCCCACGAGTCCGAACTCGCGCTCCAGGTCCGCCGGCGACAGCGCGCTGTGCCCCACCACGCTGTTGCGGAATCCCGGCGCGTGCCTCTCCGCCACATCGAGGATCTGATCGACGGCCTCTTGCTTGCGCGTCGCCCAGTCCGCCTCTGGATCGAAGTGCTGGCAGAACAGGCTCGCCACGTGCGCGCCCTTGGGCGCCAGCGTGTCATCCAGCGTGCTCGGGATCACCATCTCGACGATCGGCGCGCGGGCGATGCCTTCGGCTCGTGCATCCAGATAGGCGCGGTCCATGTAGGCGAGCGACGGCGCCAGGATGATCCCGGCGCCGTGGTGCGGGCCTTCTTCCGGCAGGACGGAGAAGCGCGGCAGCGCTGATAACGCGACGTTCATGCGAAAGGTGGCCGAGCCGCACTTGTAGCGCTGCATGCGCTCGCGGAAATCGCGCTCCAGCAGCGCACCGTCGACCAACTTGAGGAACAGCAGCTTCGGATTGACGTTGGCGACAATGGCGCGGCCCGCGAGTTCGCGTCCGTCTTCCATCACGACGCTGCCCGGGCCCACCTTCGCCACCGGCGTTTCGCACTCGATCTTGACACCTAACCGTCGCGCTTCCACCGCCAGCGCTTCGCTGATGGCGCCCATGCCGCCGATGGCATGGCCCCAGAGCCCGCGCTTGCCGTTCACTTCGCCAAAGCAATGGTGCAGCAGCACGTACGCGGTACCCGGATGGAACGGGCTGGCATAGGCGCCCACCACCGCGTCGAACCCGAACACCGCCTTCGCCGGCTCCGACTCGAACCAGTCGCCGAGCCAGTCGGCGGCGCTGCGGGTAAACAGGCCCAACAGGTCACGGCGCGCGGGCATGTCCAGGTCCTTCATGCGCCAG
>SXNB01000129.1 GCA_005777205.1 Burkholderiales bacterium
ATCAGGCGCCGATGCGACGCCGCGGCGGGGTGCAATCGCTCGATGCATTCCGTGGCGAAGGACACCGCAGTATCGGCGAGGTCGTTATCGATGGTCTTGGGCACGCCCACCACGCGCAGGCCCTTCTTCTTCAGCGCGTTGGCAATGCGCAGCAAACCGTCACCGCTGATCGCAACCAGCGCATCAAGGCCTTCGCGCCAGAATGCACGGACCCGTTCCGCGCTGCGGTTTTTCAGCACCACGCTATTGTCCTTCTGCCGCATCGGATAGCTGAGCGGGTTACCGGCAATGGTCGTGTCAAGAATAATGCCGCCCAGTGGTGTGATGCCCTGCACGCGGGTGGGGTGAGCGGCACCACCCTGCCGGCGCTACTTGGCCCGAGCAAGCCTTCGTTGCCGTTGCGGATGTCGACGCAATCCCAGACCTAGCGGTGCGCGGTTATCACCACCGTCCGTATGACCGCGTTCCGTCCCGGCGCATCGCCGCCGCCGTTGCTGATGGAGATCCACCGGATGCGGGCGGTGCGGCGCTTCGCCAAGGCTAGCCTTTCGGCGGCACTCTGCGGTGCCAGTCCGTGACTTGCTGGTAGGCGTGGCCGAGCCGGAACAGCAGGCTTTCGTCGAAAGGCCTCCCGATGAGTTGGAACGCGCAGGGCAATCCATGGGACTGGAATCCGCAGGGCACCGCCAGCGACGGCAGCCCGAGATAGTTCACCGGCCGCATCAGCCGCGTCACCTTGCCCAGGATCTCGTTCATCTTCGCGCCGCCGCCGACGTCAGTCTCGGCGATGGTCGGGGTGGCAAAGGACACCACTGGCGCGTGGACTACGTCTACCTTTGACATCACATTGGCGAGCCAGGTTTTCAGCGCGTGATCCCGCAGTCGGAGCGCGTTGATGTACTGCACGCCCGTGACGCCAAGGCCCAGTTCCAGCCTGGCCTTGACCTGGTCGGAGTAGTCTGCAGGACGCTCGCGCAGCCAGGTCGAATGCAGCGCCGCCGCCTCGACAGCGATGATCGCAATGCCCGCGCTGTTCCACGGCTCGATGTCGGGCAGTCCGACTTCGACCACCTCGCAACCGAGGTCGGTGAATGCCTTCAGGCTGCCGCGCACCAGTTGCTCCACGCCCGGGTCGACCTGGTCGTAGAAATAGCCTGCTGGAACGCCAATCCGCAGGCCTTTCACCGGGCGCGACAGTCCTGCCATGTAATCGGGCACCGGCTGCGCACTCGAAGTGGCATCGGCCGGATCCTGGCCTGCAATTGCCTGGAGCACGAGCGCGCAATCCTCGACGTTGCGTGCCAGCGGCCCCACTGTGTCCATCGAAAAGGAAAGCGGCATGGCGCCAGCGCGACTGACGCGGCCGTAGGTTGGCTTGATTCCTGCGACGCCGCAGAAATGCGCCGGCAACCGGATCGAGCCGCCGGTGTCCGAGCCCAGCGCGGCGAAACTGACGCGCGCCGCGACTGTCGTTCCGGAGCCGGAGGAAGAGCCGCCCGTGATGTAGTCCGGGTTCCAGGCGTTGCGGCAGTGGCCCAGGTGGTAGTTGTGCCCGGTCGGTCCGTAAGCGAACTCGGTCATGTTGAGCACGCCGAACTGGATGGCACCCGCCACATCCAGCCGCTTGAGCGCGGTGGCGGTCGCCGGTGCCGGGCGCCCGGGGCCGATCTTGGAGCCGCAGGAAGAGGGCACGCCCTCACGGTAATACATGTCCTTGTGCGCCATGGGAACGCCGGCAAGCGGACCGGCCACGCCGCTGCGGGACAATGCCCGGTCCGCCGCCTTTGCGGCGGCCAGCGCATCATCTTCATCGATGCGCACAAAGCAATTCAGCCGCTGGTGCGCCAGCTTCGCCGCGTCGATGGTCGCCTGCATCACCTCGGCTGCGCCGACTTTCTTCGCGCGCAGCATGCGTGCCAGTTCGGCGGCACCCGCCTGCAGCAGCCCACTCATTTCGTGCCCGCGTGCAGGGTGCCGGCGAATCCGGCTGGCTCGACCTCGAACGCGAGTTCGCGCGTCGCAGCCTGCTCGACGACATGTTGACGCTGCAGCACTTCAGCAGCCAAGGTCGCGCGCTTCTCGTCCAGCGAGACCCCCTGCAGCGCAACAAGATTGCGATAGGTTTCTGCGAGATCAGTCATGGAAGTCCTTGCAGTGAAACGGAAACTAGTGGACGGTGGCCTCGGCCTGCAGCGCCACCGCCTCGTACTCGCAGCGCGACGGCACGTCGGGCGCCACATGCATCACGCCACTGCCGAGTTCCATCACCACGGACGCCACCGATTCGACACGCGCCATCTCGGCAATCGATGGATCGGGCTTGCGGCAAATGGACAGCAGTCCGTCGGTCTCGTCGCGCAGCAGCGCCTTGACACTGTCTAGGTCGTGCTTGACGCGTTCGCGCGCCACGGCCTCCGCGCGCGCCAGCCGCGGTTCGGAGGACAGGCTGGGCGGTGGGCCGACCACCGAGCGCTGAGCCGCGGCGACTAGGAAGTGGTTGGTGTGACACAGCGTGCCATCAGTCTGCCGCACCACGCCGATCGCGACCGGCGAGAGCTCGAAACTGGCCGACCCGCCCTTGGCATCAGCGCACAGGATGTTCGACGAACCGGCGTACTTCAGGCGCTTGAGCAGCCGTTCGGCTTCCGCGACATCTGCGCACCCGAGCAATTTGCGCAGTACCACATGTACCGGCACTCCGAGGCCGAGGCCGTCGTCGCGCGAACGCAGGATGTTGAGGCAGACACCGAAGCCGCGGCTGTTGAGGCCGATTTTCGCCATCATGCCGGCTTCGGTCAGCGTCAGGTTGGAATCCGCCCCGATCGTGGCCCGCAGCAGCACCAGGGATTCGCGCTGCGCCCCCAGCCAGTCCCAGTTCTGCGCCAGCAAGGTCTTGCCGTTGGCGCTGCGGCCCGGCAGCACCGCGATCGCCGTGCATTCGCCCAGGTCCGCGCCCTTGCGCATCGCCGCCCGCCATTCCGGGCTCGCCTTCTCCGGAAAGGTGGGCGGCAGGATCTCGGTGCGCGCATTGAGCGCAAGGATTTCCGAGGTCTTGCAGCCCGCACCCGCCGCGATGCCTTCAATCTCCTCATACAGCGACGCATCCAGCTCGCGGATGACCGGCGCGAAACGCCCCGCGATGGCTTGCGCCGCCTCCCAGTCCAGGCCAGCGTAGCCGAACAGCTTTCGGTAGTTGGCCAGCGAGCGCTCAACCCGGGCTCGCGCCAGTTCGCCTTGCTGGCGGTCACGCTCGAACGCGGTGCCCTTCAACTCAAAGATCGGAAACATAGCCCATCCTACTCCTCAGCCCGCCAGCACGCGCAAGGCGGTTTCGCTGCGCAGCGTCAGGATGGTGGCGCCCGTGAAGGCGATCACCGGAACGACGAACAAGACCAGGCTGACGCTGAAGCCGAACCGCGGCGGCGACGCGGTGCGCCACCGCGTCCAGGCGTTTAGCAGCAGCAGGACCGTGAACGCCCAGCAGAACAGCTCCAGTACCGGACGACTCCAAGCACGCTCCAGGAGCACGCCGATGCCGCCTGCGAGGCCAAGCGTCCAGATCCCGAACAGGATCGTGTCCTCCACCACGCGCGCCGCGAGCGCTGCGCGGTCGCCGCGCAGGTGCACTGCGAGGATGAGCCAGGCGCCAATGAACATGGCGGCGCCGCACAGCAGCGCGTAGAGCCAGCCGATGAGGTCCAGGGAAAGGAGTTCCACTCCGCTATTGCACCCGCAGCGAACCGTCGATGCAAGTCACCGCCTGTCCGCCGAGGTGGATACCGTCCTCGCCGATACGGATCGATACGCTGCCGTCGCGGCCCATCTGCATGCCCTGGCGGGAACGGTACGCGGCGCCAAACCGGGCGACCTGGCCGCTCTCGCGCAGGAACGCCGCCACGCTGATATTGCCGCTGCCGCAGACCGGGTCCTCGGGAACACCCTGCGAGGGCGCGAAGGAACGCACGTGAATGGCGGCGCCTGGCTGGCCGGTGGCGCCGAACACGGTCATGCCGGTGGCTGCGATCGAATCGGCGAACGTGCCAATGGCCGCCATATTAGGGGCCAGCGCGTCCACCGCAGCAGCGGCGCCGAGGTCTGCGATCAGCCAAACTGGACCGACACTGACGATCCGGGGTGACGAGTGGACCTTCGCGCCCAGCGTGCGTTCCAGCTCGGGAATCCTGGCGGGATCCAGCGCCGCGACGCGCGCCTGCGGCGCCTTGACCTCAATCACGCCACGCGCCTCGGTCAGCTCGAGCACGCCCGCGCCGCATTCCTGCCGGAACCGCCCCTCGCGGGGCTTGACCAAGCCGGCCTCCAGCAATGCATGCGCGCTGCCGATCGTCGGGTGCCCAGCGAAGGGCAGTTCGCCGCGCGGCGTGAAAATGCGCAGGCGGTAGTCGGCCCCTGAAACAGTCGGCTTGAGGACAAACGTGGTCTCGGAGAGGTTGGTCCAGCCGGCGATGCGCTGCATCTCCTCGCCACTCAAACCATGGCCTTGCAGCACCACGGCGACTGAATTGCCGCGGAACGGAACCGTCGTGAAGACATCGACCTGCTTGAAGCGAAGCGTTCTCACGGGCGCCCTAGAGGGACTTCGCCTGCTCCCGCAGCACGAACTTCTGGATCTTCCCGGTCGCGGTAGTCGGCAGCGGGCCGAAAACGACCTTCTTCGGCACCTTGTAGCGCGCCAGGTGCTTGCGGCACCACTCAAGGAAGTCCGCCTCGGTGGCGCTCTCGCCCGGCTTAAGCTGAACAAAGGCGCAGGGCGTCTCCCCCCATTTGTCATCCGGCCGGGCAACCACCGCCGCCAGCATCGTCGCCGGATGCTTGTACAGCGCAATCTCCACTTCCACCGTCGAAATGTTTTCGCCGCCAGAAATGATGTTGTCCTTCTTGCGGTCCTTGATCTCGATGTAACTGGACGG
>SXNB01000130.1 GCA_005777205.1 Burkholderiales bacterium
GCCCTCCATGACCGCGACCACCGAGTTCGTGGTGCCCAGGTCGATGCCGATGATCTTGCTCATGTCCGTTCCTTCAATTCGAGTTCAGGTTGCTTGACAGATCGGGGTTTCCGCCCTTGTTTTCAAGGGCTTTAGACACCGTCACCAGCGCCGGGCGCAGGATGCGCTCGTGCAGGCGATACCCCTTCATCATCACGCTCACAACGGTGTTGGGCTCGGCCGGGGACTCGACCGCTGCCATGGCCTGATGGCGGTTGGGGTCGAAGCGCTCGCCCAAGGCTGGCGCGATTTCGCTGACGCCGGCCTTCTCCAGCGCGGCGCGCATTTGCTTGAGTGTCAGTTCGACCCCGCTCTTCAGGGCTTCGTTGGCCTCGCCAGCGGCGGCCAGCGTCGCCTCCAAGCTGTCGCACACTGGTACTAATCCCTCGGCGAAGCGCTCGATAGCGAACTTGTGGGCCGCGGACACGTCGGCCTGTGCCCTTTTGCGGACGTTCTCGGTCTCGGCCACCGCCCGCAGCCAGGCGTCGCGCTGCTCCTCCAGCCGGGACTGGGTCTCGGACAGGAGCTTCTCGAGGGCCGGGTCCTCTGTGGAGGTGGGGGCTGGGGAGTGGTCGGCTTGGGGCTGGGGCTGTTCGTCGGCCATTTATAGGCGGAAATCGATAAGCTAAGTTATTGAACGTAGTTAAATGGGGGTGGTCGCCCCGTTTTCAAGGGGTCGAACGAACGATATTTGCGAGCCCCTCGATCCACGCCGGATGCTCATTGAGGCACGGCAGCGTTCGATACTCGCGCCCACCGGCGTGCTGGAAGATTTCCCTGCCCTCCATCGCGATTTCCTCGAGGGTTTCCAGGCAGTCGGCGACGAAGCCGGGGCAGAACACGTCGACGCGTTTGGTCTGGTCCCTGCCCAGTAGGGTGAGGATGTCGGAGGTGTAAGGCTGGATCCACTTTGCCGGTCCGAAGCGAGACTGGAAGCCGACGCGAAAGCGCTTGTTTTCCAGCTGCAGCGCCGCGGCCAGCAGTTCTGCGGTCTTCATGCAGTGCCGGAAATAGGGATCCCCGCGCTCGATGGAGCGCTGCGGCAGGCCATGGAAACTCATCACCAGCACGTCCGGCTGGCCGTGGCCGGCCCAGTCCTCGAGAACGAGGGTGGCAAGCGCCGAGATATAGGCCGGATGGTCGTGGAAATCCTCCAGCATCCGGGTTCCCTTAGGCAGGACGTCGCGTATGCTCTCGGTGGTACTGCGCGCGAACTGCGGATACATCGGGACCACGAGGAGGGCGTCGCAGCTGGCGAGCTTCTCCAGCGCGGAGGCGATGGACGGCGTGCCATAGCGCATGGCGAATTCCACCCGCATGCCTGGCAACATGCCGCGCAGCAGTTCCGCCTGCCGGCGCGTGTGCACCATCAACGGCGAGCCCTCGCCGGTCCAGACCTTGGCGTATTTCGCCGCCGATTGCGCCGGTCGCCTGCGCAGGATGATGCCGTGGAGGATGGGCAGCCAGATGAAGCGGGGAATCTCGACCACGCGCGGATCGCCCAGGAACTCGGCCAAATAGGTCCGCACCGCTTCCGCGGTGGGCGCGGCAGGCGTGCCGAGATTGATTAAAAGGACGCCGTTCAGGGTTGCGACAGGGCGGTTGAGAGCAATTTCGCAGTGACGTCCACGATCGGCACCACCCGGTCGTAGGCCATGCGGGTGGGGCCGATGACGCCCACCGTGCCCACTACTTCGCCATCCACCTTGTAGGGTGCGCTGACGACGCTGACGTCGTCGGGGGCGGTAACCCCGGATTCGCCGCCGATGAAAATCTGTACGCCCTCGCCGCGCAGCGAGATGTCCAGGATCTGCAGCAGGGAGGTCTTGCGCTCGAAGAGCTCGAACAGCTGGCGCAGGCGCGACATGTCCTGCGACAGGTCCTGCACCGCGAGCAGGTTGCGCTCGCCGGAAATGACGTACTGCTCGTGGCCCCCGGCGACCGCCTTATCGCTCGCCTCGAGCGCGGCGCTCATCAGGACGATCATGTCCTGGCGGATGTCGCTCAGTTCGCCGCGCAGGCGCTGCCGGATGTCCTCGAAGCTCTGCCCAGAGTAGTTCTGGTTGAAGAAGTTCGCCGCGGAGACCAGCTCCGGGGGCGAGTAATCACGCTCGGTGAACAGGATCCGGTTCTGCACGTCGCCGCTCGGCGTCACCACGATCAGCAGCACCCGCTTTTCTGAGAGGCGCAGGAACTCGATCTGCCGGAACGACAGTGATCGACGGCGTGGCGTCATCACCACGCCCGCGAACTGCGTCAGCTGGGACAGCAGCTGCGAGGCGGTCTGGATCGCGCGCTGCGGGCTGTCCGGATGCAGGTTGTCTTCGAGCTGGTGGATGTCGCCGCTGCCCAGCGGCTTGGTCACCAGCAGGGTGTCGACGAAGAAACGGTAGCCCAGCGGCGTCGGAATCCGGCCCGCGGAGGTGTGCGGGCTGGTGATCAGGCCCAGTTCCTCCAAGTCCGCCATCACGTTGCGCACCGTGGCCGGGGACAGGTCCAGGCCGGCGTGCCGCGAAAGCGTGCGTGAGCCGACCGGCTGGCCTTCCGCGATGTGGCGTTCGACCAGCGTCTTCAGGAGGATCTGGGCTCGCTTGTCCAGCACCCCACGATTCTACAGTTAGAATGAATCGATGGAACCTGCGTTCCGCCGTGTCGCCCTGATCGGTAAGCCGACCCCCGAGATCGTGCAGTCGCTGCGGGCCCTGCGGGACATTCTGCGCCAGCGTGGCTGCGAGGTCATGCTGGAGCGCGAGACCGCCGCCAGCGTGGGGGAGAACGGCGCGGTGGCTGGCTACGACGAGATCGGCGCGCAGGCCGAACTGGCCATCGTGGTGGGCGGCGACGGCACCATGCTCGCCGCGGCTCGCGCCCTGGCGCGGTACAAGCTGCCGCTCGCGGGCATCAACCAGGGACGCCTGGGCTTCATGACCGACATCGCCCTGAGCGAGATGGCCGAGTCGGTGGGGGCGATCCTCGAGGGGCGCGGGAGCATCGAGGAGCGCGCGCTGCTCGAAGCCGGCATCCTGCGCGACGGCCGCACGATCCTGAGCACCCTGGCGCTTAACGAGGCGGTGGTCAGCAAGGGCTCCCAGGCGCGGCTGATCGAATTCAAGCTGACCATCGACGGCGAGTACGTCTACGCTCTGCGCGCTGACGGCGTCATCGTCGCCACGCCGACCGGGTCCACCGCCTATGCGCTTTCGGCACAGGGGCCGATCCTGCAGCCTACGGTGCGGGCCTTCGCGCTGGTGCCGCTCAACCCGCACGTGCTGTCGGCCCGCCCGGTGAGCGTGAGCGATTCCAGTGTGATCGAGATCGAGCTGGTGCGCGCGGTGGACGCGCGCGCGCACTTCGACGGCTTCGCGCTCACCGAGCTGCAAGAGGGCGACCGCCTGGTGCTCAGGCGCTCGGCTAACGCGGTGCGCTTCGTGCACCCGCCCGGCTACAGCTACTTCACCGTGCTGCGCGAGAAGCTGCGCTGGAGCGAGGCGGTCGGCAAGCGCTCGGATGACTGAGGCCGGCTGATGCTGCGTGCGCTGTCGATCCGGGACTTCGTCATTGTCGAGCGCGCCGAACTGGAAGCCGGGGCCGGGTTCACGGTCCTGAGCGGCGAGACCGGCGCCGGCAAATCCATCCTGGTGGATGCGCTGGAGCTGCTGGTCGGCGGGCGCGCCGACGCTTCGCTGGTGCGCGAAGGCGCCGAGCGCGCCGAGCTGTCGGCCGAATTCGACACTGGTGGCGACGGCGCGCTGGAACGGCATCTCGCCGAGACGGGGCTGGAAGGGGACCCGGGCAACGTGATCCTGCGCCGCACCCTCGACCGAGTCGGCCGCTCGCGCTGCTTCGTCAACGGGCATGCGGCAACGCTGGCGCAACTGCGCGAGGCGGGCGAGCACCTGGTGGACATTCACGGTCAGCACGAGCACCAGTCGCTGCTGCGCGGCGCCGCGCAGCGCGACCTGCTGGATGCGCATGCGGGCGCGCAGGACCTGGCGCGCGCCTGCGCTGAGGCCTGGCGCGGCTGGAAGCGGCTGGAGACGCTCGCCGCCGAGGCGCAGGAAGCCTTCGCCAAGCGCGAGTCCGAGCGCGCCGAGCTGGTGGAGAAGCTGTCCGAACTGACGAAGCTGGCGCTAAAGGCGGGCGAGTGGGATGCGCTGTCGGCGCAGCACCAGCGCCTTGCGCACGGCTCGAGCCTGCTCGCGGGCGCGCAATCTTCGCTGGAAGCGCTGTCTGAAGCCGATGGCGCCTGCCTGCCGCAGCTGTCGGCGGTGGCGAACCGGCTGCGCTCGCTGTCGGAACATGACGAGCGCCTGAAGGGGATCGTGGAGATGCTGCAGTCCGCCGAAGCGCAGGCAGGGGAGGCCGCGCGCGACCTGCGCGACTACGCCTCGCGCGTGGATCTTGATCCTCTGGCGCTGAAAGACACCGAGCAGCGGATCGAGGCCCTGCACGCCGCCGGGCGCAAGTACCGCGCCCGGCCCTCTGAGCTTCCGGCGCTGGAGCAGGACCTGCTGCAGCGCTTTCGCGAGCTTGAGCTCGCGGCCAGCCCCGAGGCGCTGCAGCGCGAGGTGGCAGTGGCGAAGGCGCGCTACGAGTCGGCGGCGAGGAAGCTGTCGGCGAAGCGCAAGTCGGCCGCGCAGGCACTCGGCAAGGACGTGACGCAGGCGATGCAAGGCCTGGCCATGTCGGGAGGTCGGTTCGCTGCCACGCTTTCGGCGCTGGACGAGCCCGGCGCGAGCGGCCAGGAATCAGTGTCGTTCGATGTCGCCTCGCATCCGAGCCTGCCGCTGCGGCCGCTGGCGAAAGTGGCCTCGGGCGGGGAACTCGCGAGAGTGAGCCTCGCGATCCAGCTGGTGGCGGCGAAGGAATCGCCGGTGGGCACGCTGGTGTTCGACGAGGTCGACGCCGGGATTGGCGGCGCGGTGGCCGAGACGGTCGGGCGCGCGCTGAAGAAGCTCGGGCGGGACCGGCAGGTGCTGTGCGTGACGCATCTGCCCCAGGTCGCGGCGCAGGGCGACGAGCAGTGGACGGTGTCGAAGTCCGGCGGCAGGAGTAAGGTCAGTTCCCTGCTGGCGCGCCTGGACCCGGCCGGGCGCATTGAGGAACTGGCGCGCATGCTGGGTGGTGCAGAGATCACCGCGACCACGCGGCGCCATGCGGCGGAGATGCTCGGCGGGCGCTAGCCCCCCGCGGGCAAAATGCAACCGATCCGCGAATTTAACAACGAAGTGCGACACCCGAACGAGTGAAAGGTGAGGATGCGCACGGGTATACCTTTCTCGATGCCTAGTCAGGAAAGGAAGACCCGATGTACTACGCGCACCTCACCCAAAGGGAACGCTATCAGATTGAAGTACTAAGGCAAAGCAAGGTCCGAGCGGCGCTGATTGCCAGTAAGCTCGGCGTGCATCGCTCGACGGTTATCCTTGAGCTTGGGCGTGCCTGGGCATTGGGAAGGCGACCCCATGGTCGGCTCATCGAGCCATAACGACGTTGTGCTCGCCCCGGTCGAACGCACCAACCGCTTGGTGCCGCTGCGCGTGTGCCGGCCTGGCGTAACTCTGTCGGACACCGTCAATCAACATATCAAGCAAACGCTCAAAGGTCTTCCGGTGCACAGCCTAACCTTCGATAACGGCTCGGAGCTCATGCGTGACGAAGAGCTGTAACGCGATATCTGCCCGGTGTTCTTCTGCGATCCACGTTCACCAAACCAACGCGCCACCTGCGATAACACCATCTGCTTGGTGTGCCAGTACCCTCCCAAGGGCTGCGACCTCACTAAGATCTCGGCCCGTGCACTGGCCTTCGTCGAACGGTGCTTGAACACGAGCGTCCGCGCAAATGCCTGAGCTTCCGCACCCCCTTCAAGGTATCGTTCGCCTCGCAACCCGACGTCCCACTTAGAAATTAAAACCGCCGATCGGTTGCATTTTGCATGGCCGCGGGTGCCGGACGGTGCGGGCAGTCCGCCTTGACACAATCCGCGTACAGCGCGAGCGAATGGCCGTTGAGCCGGAAGCCGCGCTGGCGTGCGACCTCGCCTTGGCGCTTCTCGATCTCGGCGTCGTAGAACTCCTCGACGCGGCCGCACTGCAGGCACACCAGGTGGTCGTGATGGCCGCCTTGGTTCAACTCGAACACGGCCTTACCGGTCTCGAAATGCTGCCGTGCCAGCAGTCCCGCCTGCTCGAATTGCGTCAGCACGCGGTAGACAGTGGCGAGGCCGACGTCCATGCCCTCGGCGAGCAGCGCGCGGTACACGTCTTCCGCGGACATGTGGCGGACCTTGGTGGCATCGAACAACTCGAGGATCCTGCGGCGCGGCAGCGTCGCCTTCAGCCCGATGTCCTTGAGGCTTTGCGTGGAATTCATTGTGGAGGTTTGGGCTATCATATTAGCTTTGGCATACATTGAGAATCATTTTCTAATGTACGTTGCAACATCTAGGCTCTTGATTTCCCTGCTGCCGTTCGCGCTGGCGGCGGGTTGCGCGCGCGTTCCGGAGGCGATTCCGCAAATCGTCAAGCCCTACCGCATCACCGTCCAGCAGGGCAACTACGTCACGCGCGAAATGGTGGAGCAACTCAAGCCCGGCATGACGCGCGAGCAAGTGCGCTACGTCCTCGGCACGCCGCTGCTCACGGATATCTTTCATGCCGACCGTTGGGACTATGTGTTCTTCCGCGAGCCGCCCGGCGGCAAGCGCGAGCAGCGCAACTTCTCGGTGATCTTCGAGGACGGGAAGCTCACGCGCGTGGTGGGCGACCTGCTCCCCAGCGAGCTGGTGCAGCCGGCGGCGAAGCCCGCGCCGGTCGCCATGCCGGAGCCGAAGCCGGAAGCGAAACCCGACCCCAAGGCTGAAGCGAAGCAGGACCCGAAGCCGGAGGCGAAGGAAGAGGCGAAAGCCGAGGCCAGAGCCGAGGACAAGCCCGCACGCGGTTTCTTCGGGCGCATGCTCGAGAGAATTGGATTCTAAGATGAAGGTCGCCATCGCAGGGGCCGGCGGCAAGATGGGCCGCATGCTCATCAAGGCGGTAGGGGCGGACCCGTCCTTGAAGCTCGCCGTTGCGTTCGATATCGGCGATGACATCGCCAAGGCGGTCGCCGGGTGCGACGCGCTGATCGACTTCACGCGACCGGAGGGCACGCTACAGCACCTTGAGGCCTGCGTCACCGCGGGCAAGGCTATCGTCATCGGCACCACCGGATTCACCCCCGAGCAGAAGGCGCGCATCGACGCCGCGGCGAAGCGCATCCCGGTGATGTTGTCGCCCAATTTCGCGGTCGGGGTCAACGTCGTGTTCAAACTGGCCGAGGTCGCCGCGAAGGCGCTGGGCGAGGGCTACGACATCGAGGTGATCGAGGCGCACCACCGCCAGAAGGTGGATGCGCCCTCGGGTACTGCGCTGGAAATCGGACGCATCCTGGCGCGCGCGCTCGGTCGCGACCTGGGCAAGGTCGCTACGCACGGTCGCGAAGGCGACACCGGCGCGCGCCCGTCGAAGGAGATCGGCTTCCACGCCATCCGAGGCGGTGACATCGTGGGCGAGCACATGGTGGTGTTTGCCGGGGTAGGCGAGCGGGTCGAGGTGACCGTTCGCTCGCACAGCCGCATGAGCTACGCCACGGGCGCACTGCGGGCGACGAAGTGGCTGCAGGGCAAGGCGCCGGGACTCTATGACACCTTCGACGTGCTTGGCTTGAAGGGGGGCGGCGCGGTATAATTGGTGGCTCTTGCCGGAGATGTCAGTGAAGCGGGCGGGGCGACAGCCTCATCCGCTTTTTTTGCGCCCTCAAAAATATGGAGTTTCGCCCTTGGCCACCGAAGATCCCGCCGTCCTCGTCCTCGCCGACGGGTCGGTTTTCCGCGGGCGCGCCATCGGCGCCCCAGGGATCTCCACCGGCGAAGTTGTCTTCCACACCGCGAGGACCAGCTACCAGGAGATCCTCACCGCTCCCTCGTATCGCCGCCAGAGTGTCACCCTGACCTACCCGCACATCGGCAACACCGGCGTCAACGCCGAGGACGAGGAATCGGCCGCGGTGCATGCCGCCGGTCTGGTGGTCCGCGACCTGCCCAGGGTCCACTCTAACTGGCGCGCACAATCGGGTCTGGGCGAGTACCTCAAAGCGCGCAAGGTGGTCGCGATCGCCGACGTCGACACCCGGCGACTGACCCGCATCCTGAGGCAGAAGGGCGCGCAGAGCGGCAGCGTCATGGCGGGAGCCATTGACGAGACCGCCGCGCTGGCCGCGGCGAGGGCTTTCCCCGGCCTCGCCGGCATGGACCTAGCGAAGGAAGTCACCACGGCCAGCGCCTACGAGTGGCGTGAGGGCATGTGGGAACTGGGCAAGGGCTTCCGGCAGGACGGCGAGGCACGCCACCACGTGGTCGCCTTCGACTACGGCATCAAGCGTAATATCCTGCGGCTGCTGGTGGCGCGCGGCGCCCGCGTCACCGTGGTTCCGGCGCAGACGCCGGCGCGAGATGTGCTGGCGATCAAGCCCGACGGCGTGTTCCGGTCCAACGGCCCGGGCGACCCGGAGCCCTGTGATTACGCCATCAACTCCATCGGGGAGATCCTGGACAGCACGGCGATCCCGGTGTTCGGCATTTGCCTCGGTCACCAATTGATGGGCCTCGCTTCGGGCGCGAAGACCGTCAAGATGAAATTCGGCCACC
>SXNB01000131.1 GCA_005777205.1 Burkholderiales bacterium
AAGAAGGCCTGCGGCAGCTCGATGCGCTGGTCACGGATGTGCAGGAAGTAGCGATCGTAAAGGGTCTGCAAACCGAGGTAGCCGAACTTGAGGTCGCGCTCGGCCTTGAGCGCGCGGCCCAGCCGCTCCAGGTCGAAGCGACCCAACTCAGGGTCGATCAGCTCGGCTTCGATGCCGCGCCGGATGATTCCTGGAAAGGCGACGGTGGTGCGCGCCTGCACCTCGGCGGCGGGCACTTCCTTGCCCAGGACCTCCAGACGAATGGTGTTGAGCAACAGTCGCGCCGTGACGTAGCTGTACGCGGGTTCCTTTTCGATCAACGCGCGCGCGGCGAGGATGGCTGACTTGCGCACCTCGTCCATGGGTACGCCGTCGTACAGGTCGCGCAGCAGCGCCTCACGCATCGGCGCCGGCGTCGCAGCGAGGCCCTCGCAGGCACCGGCCAGCAGCGCCTCGAGCGCGGCCATGTCCAGAGGCCTGCGCTGTCCGTTATCAACTACGTGCAACACCGGTTCGGCCTGCGCCGGCTTGGCCGCCTTCTCCTGCGCCCGGATCTGAGCGCGCTGCTCGCGGTACAGGACGTAGGCGCGGGCGACGTCGTGCTCGCCCGAGCGCATCAACGCCAGCTCAACCTGGTCCTGGACGTCCTCTATATGGAAGGTGCCGCCCTGCGGCTGGCGGCGGATCAGTGCACTCACCGCGCTGCCGGCCAGCTCGGCGACCAGTTCGCGGATCCGGGCCGAAGCCGCGCCCTGGCTACCATTCACCGCCAGGAAAGCCTTGGTCATCGCAACCGCGATCTTGGAGGGCTCGAAGCCGACCACGGCGCCGTTACGCCGGATGATGCGGTACTCCGAATACGGGGTGCGCGGCTGCGAACCGGATTCGGAGACGCCCACGCCGATAGTCGTGTTCGTTGCCGTACCCTGGTGCGCGATCTGCATCTCCCGTCTCCCGTGTCTTCCTGCCCCGGTCACGCCGGGGAATGACAATCCCGTTACAAGATTCCGACTAGACCACAATATCTAGTGCTGAGCAACTGATTGGCAACTACTTGTTGTGGACGCACTGTATCACGCAGTTGGGAAATTGCAAGCGCGTGCGGCGTTGCGCGGTGCAGCGAGACTACTAGATGTGGGCCAGAGGGCCCGGGGAGGCACTAATGCTAGTGACGCGACAGTTCGCCGAGCAGACGCGCCCAAGCGAGGCCGCTGCCCGGATCGGACTTGCGCCCCGGCGCGACGTCGCTATGCCCAGCGACGGCGCGCAGCGGCAGCCGCGCCGCGAGCGCGTCGAGGAGCACGGCGAGGCGCCGGTGCTGGGCTACGGCGAAGCCGGTGTCGTCCACGCCCTCCAATTCGATACCCACCGAGAAATCGTTACAGCGCTCGCGACCCCGCCAGCGCGAGGTGCCGGCATGCCAGGCCCGCAGGTGGAGCGGAACGAACTGCACCAGCGCGCCGTCGCGGCGCACCAGGAAATGCGCCGACACCTTCACGCCTCCGAGGCAGGCGAACGACGGATGCGCCCTCGGGTCTAGGCGGTTGGTGAACAGGCGCTCGATGGCGTCGCCGCCGTACTCGCCCCGCGGCAGGCTGATCGCATGCAGCACCGCCAGCGTGACCGAAGCCTGCGGCGGCCGGCTGTCGCAGTTCGGCGACAGAACCCGGCGCGCGTCGGCGAGCCAGCCCCCGGTGGGACCGGCCAAGGCGCCTTCAGGCGGACTGGCCATCCTGCCCGTACAGATTGAAATAGCGCAGCGAGATCCAGAAGGACTCGGGCGTGCCCTCGTCGCGCGCGAACAGCCCGGAATAGCCGGGGGCGGCGCGCATCAATCCTCCCGCGGCCCGAGCCGCCAATGCTCCTCGCTGCAGTAGTGCCGGCCGCCAGCGCTGCGTGCCTCGCCTTTGGGCAGGTTGACGCCGCAATGGGCGCAGCTAACCAGTTCCGGCGCGCCGCCTTCACTGGGCGCGTCCCGGCGCTTGCCAGCCGCGAGCGCGCGACGCAGCAGCCACAGCACCAGCAGCACGACGAGGACGATGAGGATCAGCCGGCCCATGGCAGCATTATGACCGTGTGCGGAAGGAGGGGGAAATTGGTCGGGGTGACTGGATTCGAACCAGCGACACCTGCGTCCCGAACGCAGTACTCTACCAGGCTGAGCTACACCCCGAACGTGACGCGGCCACCCCGGCAACTACGAACGGCGGGTGACCGAAAAGGAGGCCAATTCTAGCAAGGATTCGCGGTGGGCCGAGGGCGCGAGCGCCTCGAGCGCCGCGCGCGCCGCCTCAGCCTCCCGCAGCGCCACGTCGCGGGCGTATTCGAGCGCGCCAGTGGCCCGAAGCACCGCCAGCACCTGCCCGAAGTCCTCCCGCCCGCCGTGCTCGATCGCCCCGCGCACCACGCGCGCCTGCTCCGGGTCGCCGCAGGCCATGGCGCGGATCAAGGGTAGCGTCGGCTTGCCCTCGGCGAGGTCGTCACCCAGGCTCTTGCCGATGCTGGCGGTGTCGCCCGAGTAGTCGAGAACGTCGTCGATGAGCTGGAACGCGGTACCGACGCGCATGCCGTATTCCGCAAGACCCGCCTCGACCGCCGAAGGCGCCTCCGCCAGCACCGCGCCCAGGCGCGCGGCAGCCTCGAACAGCTTGGCGGTCTTCCTCCGGATCACCTCCAGGTAGGCATGCTCGTCCACCCGCGGATTGTGGCAGTTCATCAACTGCAGCACCTCACCCTCGGCGATGGTGTTGGTGGCCTCGGCCAGCACCTGCATCACCCGCATGCTGCCGCAACCCACCATCATCTGGAACGCGCGCGAATAGAGAAAATCCCCGACCAGCACGGCCGCTGCGTTGCCGAACTGGGCGTTTGCGGTATCGCGGCCGCGGCGCAGTTCCGAGATATCGACGACATCGTCGTGCAACAAGGTCGCGGTGTGGATGAACTCAACGACGGCGGCGAGCTCGATGCGCGCCTTGCTTCGGCAGCCGGCGGCGCCGGCGGCGAGCAGCAGGAGGGCCGGCCGCAGCCGCTTGCCGCCCCCGGCCACCAGGTACTCGGCCACCTGCCGCACGAGTTCCACGTCGGACCCCAGCCGCTCGCCGATCCGGGTCTCCACCAGGGGCAGGTCGGCCTCGATCGGGGTCAGAATCCGGGAATTCGTCACGGGCCCAAAGTTACCATAGGGCTGCACCTTGGCTTTGACGGTAGACCCCGAATTCCCTTATAATTCCGAGTCTTTACTCAAGCATTTGTACGTACCATCCACGTCAGAACCCAGTCAGGAAAGCAAGCCATGTACGCAGTGATTCAGACCGGCGGCAAGCAATACCGCGTGAAATCGGGCGAGCAGCTCCGCATCGAGTCCCTCGAGGCGGAAGTCGGCGCCACCCTCACCTTCGACAAGGTGTTGATGCTCGGCGAAGGCGAGGCGGCAAAAGTCGGCGCACCTTACGTTGCCGGCGCAGCGGTGAGGGCGACTGTCGTCAGCCACGGCCGCGGTGAGAAGGTGCATATTTTCAAGATGCGCCGCCGCAAGCACTACATCAAGAACCAGGGTCATCGCCAGAACTACACCGAAGTGCGCATCGACGGTTTCGTCGGCGCCTGATTTCCAGGAGATCCGGACCATGGCACAAAAGAAAGCAGGCGGCAGCTCCCGCAACGGCCGCGACTCCCAGGGCAAGCGTCTTGGGTTGAAGGTCTACGGCGGTCAGACCGTGACCGCGGGCTCGATCCTCGTTCGCCAGCGTGGCACCGTAGTGCGCCCGGGCGAGAACGTCGGCATCGGCCGCGACCACACCCTGTTCGCGCGCGTCGCAGGCAAGGTCGAGTACACCCAGCGCGGCACCACCGAGCGCAAGTCGGTGAGTGTGGTCCCGGCCTAGCCAAGCCCCCGGCTCCCGCAAAAAAGCCCTGCCGGAGCCGGCAGGGCTTTTTTGTTTCCACCACCATGAAATTCATCGACGAAGCGCGCATCGAAGTCCACGCCGGAAAGGGCGGCGACGGCAGCGCCGCGTTCCGGCGCGAGAAATTTGTGCCGCGTGGCGGCCCTTCGGGCGGCGACGGCGGCCGCGGCGGCAGCATCTGGGCGCTCGCGGACCGTAACCTCAACACCCTCATCGACTACCGCTTCGCCCGAATCCACCGTGCCCAGGCCGGGGACGTCGGCCGCGGCGCGGACAAATACGGCCACGGCGGAGAGGACTTGGTGCTGCGCGTGCCGGTGGGCACCCTCTTCAAAGATACTGCCACCGGCGACGTGGTCGCCGACCTGACCAAGGACGGGCAGCGCGCGCTGCTCGCCCGCGGCGGCAAGGGCGGGCTGGGTAATCTGCATTTCAAGTCGAGCATCAACCGTGCCCCGCGCCAGTTCACCCGCGGCGAACCCGGCGAATCGCGCTACCTGAGCCTTGAACTGCGCGTGCTGGCCGACGTCGGACTGCTCGGCCTGCCCAACGCCGGCAAGTCCACCTTCAGCCGCGCGGTGTCCGCCGCTCGACCCAAGGTTGCGGACTACCCGTTCACCACGCTCAATCCGTCTTTGGGCGTGGTGCGCATCGCGCACGATGCCTCCTTCGTCATTGCCGACATCCCTGGCCTGATCGAGGGCGCCGGCGAGGGTGCCGGCCTGGGCCACCAGTTTCTGCGCCACCTGTCGCGCACCCGGCTGCTGCTGCACCTAGTGGACATCATCCCGCCGGAGGACGACGCTGACCCGGCGAGAGGGATTCGTGCCCTCGCCGCCGAACTGAAGAAGTACGACGCCGGGCTGGCGCGCAAGCCGCGCTGGCTGGTGTTCAACAAGGCCGACCTTGCGCCGGACGCTGCGGCGCGCGTGCAGCGCATGCTGCGCGCGCTGCGCTGGAAGAAGCCCTGGTTCCTGATATCGGCGATCAACGGCGCGGGCTGCCGCGAGTTAAGCGCTGCGGTGCACCGGTTCCTGTCGGGCAAGTCGCACGGAAGAACGCGGTGAACCGCGCTGTCGCCGACGCCGTGACGCTGGTGGTCAAGGTGGGCTCCACCCTGGTGACCAACGAAGGCCGCGGCCTGGATACGGCGGCGATCGCCCGCTGGGCGGCCCAGATCGCGCAGTTGCGCTCGGTTGGCAAGCGCTGCGTGCTGGTGTCCAGCGGCGCCATCGCCGAAGGCATGCAGCGCCTGGGCTGGACCAAGCGGCCCAGCGCCATTCATGAGCAGCAGGCGGCCGCCGCAGTGGGCCAGATGGGCCTGGTCCAGGCCTACGAATCCTGCTTCCGCGAGCACGGCCTGGCCACCGCGCAGGTGCTGCTGACCCATGCCGACATGGCCCACCGCGAGCGCTACCTGAACGCGCGCTCGACCCTGCGCACCCTGCTCGACCTTGGCGTGATCCCGGTGATCAACGAGAACGACACAGTGGTGACCGACGAGATCCGGTTCGGGGACAACGACACGCTGGGCGCGCTGGTGACCAACCTGGTGGAAGCCGACGCGATGGTGATCCTCACCGACCAAGCCGGCCTCTACGACGCCGACCCGCGCCAGAACCCGTCGGCGAAGTTGATCCGGGAGGCAAAGGCCGGCGAGGCGCGCCTTGAGGCGATGGCCGGCGGCGCGGGCTCGGAGTTGGGCAAGGGCGGCATGATCACCAAAGTGCTCGCAGCCAAGCGCGCGGCACGCAGCGGCGCGCACACCATCATCGCCTCCGGCCGCGAGCCCGACGTGCTCCTGCGGCTGGCGCGAGGCGAGGCGCTGGGGACCTTGCTGCGCGCCGAGACTATGCCGCTGGCAGCGCGCAAGCAATGGCTCGCCGACCACCTCAACCTGGGCGGACGCCTGACGCTGGACGCAGGCGCCATCACGGCACTCTCGAGCGGCGGCAGGAGCCTGCTACCCATAGGCGT
>SXNB01000132.1 GCA_005777205.1 Burkholderiales bacterium
ACGCAATTGCACGCAATTGCGCAATTGCGCGAACCAGACGTGCTGCAACGCAGCACGGGCGCCCTTATCCCTCAGAGGTTCTGCGCCACCGTAGCGCGCGTCAGTTCCTCAACGTAGTCCATGAGTCGGTCCGAAGCGGCGCCCGCCCTGGTTTCGTTCCCCGCGACGATGGCGCGGATGACCTTGGCATGGTGCGTCGCCGCGATCGGCAGGTCGTGCGCTTTGCGGTAGTGCAGGTAGTAGAAGCGCCGCGACATCGCATGCGTCGGCGCGATGGCGCTTTCCGCGTACGGGTTGCGGGCGCAGGCGGAGATGAACTTCTTGATCTCATAGTGGTAACGCAGGTACGGCAGCACGTCGGCGTCCACCATGGCCTCGAGGGTGGCGGCCATTCGCAGCAACTGTTCGCGCTCCTCCGGCGTCGCGCGCCTGGCCGCGCTCTCGGTGATCAGCCGCTCCAGCGCGCGCCGCACCTCGAGCATGCGCAAATGCAGCGTGACGTTAATCTCGGTGACCTGGGCGCCGAAGCGCGGCACGATCTTGACTAGATAGTCGGTCTGCAGCCGCTGCAGCGCCTCGCGCACCGGCGTGCGGCCGATGCCCAGCTTCTCGCTCAGCTGCGCCTCCGACCAGACGCTTCCGGGCGGCAGTTGTAGCGTCACGATCAGTTCTTCCAGCCGCGTCCGCGCCTGGTCGGCCAGCGCGGGCGCCGGCTTCTTCGCTTTGCGCGCCATTCAGTGCGCCCGATGCCAAAACATATTCATGATATGTTAACGGAAAGCCTGTCTCCGGAGAATACACGCCATGCCCAAACTCCTGTCAGCCGCCGCCGTCGCAGCCTATCAGCGCGAAGGTTACTATTCTCCGGTGCGCGTGATGTCCGCCGCGGATGCGCGCCGATTCCGTAGCGCCTTGGAATCGCATGAAGCGAAAACCGGCCAGCCCATCCAGGGTAACTGGCGCCACAAGATGCACCTGCTGTTTACATGGGCGGACGAGCTGGTGCACCACCCGAAGGTGCTGGACGCAGTCGAGGATTGCATCGGGCCCGACATCCTGTGCTGGACCACCAATTTCTTCATCAAGGAAGCGAACAGCCCCGGCTTCGTCTCCTGGCACCAGGACTCGACCTACTGGGGCCTGGACCCGGACCACGTCATCACCGCATGGGTCGCGTTCACCGAGGTCACTCCCGAGAACGGCTACATGCAGGTGATCCCGGGCAGCCATACAGTCGAGCAGTTGCCGCACATGGACACCTTCCACAAGGACAACCTGCTCTCGCGCGGCCAGGAGATCTCGGTCGAAGTGGACAAATCGAAGGCCGTGGGTCTGGCCATGGACGCGGGGGAGATGTCGCTGCACCACATCAAGCTGGTGCACGGCTCGGACGCCAACCGCACCGGCGACCGCCGCATCGGCTTGTCCATCCGCTACATCCCGACCTACGTGCGCCAGACGAAGGTGCGCGATTCTGCGACGCTGGTGCGCGGCACCGACAAGTACGGGCATTTCGACCTCGAGCCCCGGCCCAAGGCGGACCTGGGCCCGGCGGCACTTGCCGCCCACGCCGACGCGGTGGGGCGCCAGGTCAAAGCGCTCTACCAGGGCACCGACAAGGCCGAGTTCCGCGCCTAGGAGAAACGATGGCCGAAGAACGCAAGAAGCTCACCGTCCCCGACCTGGCGCTGAAGAAAAAGGCGGGCGAGAAAGTCGTCGTCGCCTCCATCCCGGACTATCCGACCGCAGTGTGGGCCGATCGCGCGGGGATCGACATTGCCGCTGTAGGCGACAGCCTCGGCATGGTCAGCTATGGATTCCCGAACACGCTGCCGGTCACCATCGACATGATGATCCAGCACGCGCAGGCGGTGCGCCGCGGTGCGCCCAACAGCCTGACCCTGGTGGCGATGACCTACGGCAGCTATGCCACGCCGGACCTCGGCGTCGCCAACGCGGTGCGCCTCATGAAGGAAGGCGGCGCGGACATCGTGAAGATGCAGGGCGGCAAGGAGAAGGCGCACATCATCCGCGCCATCGCCGATGCCGGCGTGCCGGTGATGAGCCATGTCGGCATGTGCCCCCATTTCATGCACTCGTACGGCGGCTTCAAGCTGCAGGGAAAGACAGCCGCCGAGGCGATGCGCATCATCGAGGACGGGATCGCCATCGAGGAGGCCGGCGCCATCGGCTTCGAGATCGAGGCGGTGCCCGCGCCCGTGGCCAAGGCAGTGGACGACGCGGTGAAGGTCTTCACCTTCGGCATCGGCGCCGGGCCCGCGAGCTGCGGCCAGCTGCTCCTCGCCTTCGACCTGCTAGGAGTATTCGACCAGTTCAAGCCCAAGTTCACCAAGCGCTACGCGAATGTGTCGGAAGTCGCGGTGGACGCGCTGAAGCGATTCGCCGCCGAAGTGCGCGAGGGGAAATTTCCCGACGCCGACCACTCCTACGGCATGAAGCCCGAGGAGCAGGAACAGCTCGCGAAGCTGCTCGCCCAGCGCAAGCGCTAGAGTTCCCTCCTGCTTGCCATGAACATCGCCGACCTTAGGCAGGACTACATGCGCGCCGGGCTCTAGGAGGCCGACGCGCTGGCCGATCCGTGCGCGCAGTTCGAGCGCTGGTTTTAAGGATGCGCTCGCCGCGCAGCTCCCTCTGGCGAACGCCATGACGCTCGCCACCGTGGCGCCCTCCGGCGCGCCGGACGCGCGCATCGTGCTCCTCAAGGGCTTGGACGGTGGCGCCTTCGTCTTCTACACCGTGTATAGACACTCGCGCAGACCTGTCGCCTCTGCGACCTGCAGCCGCTGTGCCGTGTGCATGAGAAGCTGGCGCTGCTGGAGGAAGATGCCCATGAGGCGTAGCATTTCCTGCAAAGGGAGGTTGCCATGGCGATCTGCGGCTGCACGACCGGCATGCTGTTCTGGAAACGGCCCTGCATCCCGCCTGCGTACGACCAGTGCGCGAACTGCGGCAAGTCGCTTCGCGCGGAGCACTCGCGCCGCACGGGGCCGGGTGAGTTCTACTGCCCGGTGTGCGTACCGGTGGATGCCGACACCGAGTCGGAAACGCACGAGACCTCATTTACCGACCGTTCGGGTACAAGCCGCTGGGAGCGTGCGGAGGCCGTGGAACTCGCGCGCGGCGAATCGGCCACTAAGACCGGCTTCGAGTCCGGCGATGGTTCGATTTCCGGCGATTCCAGCAGCGATTCCGGCAGCAGCGATTCGGGCGGCGGCGACTCCAAGCAGCAGCGACTGAGGTTTCCTACGGTCTCGCGCTTATGCGGACCTTGCCCGGCTCGATTACGACGGTGTATAGGTATTCAAACCTTTTTTCCCGATCCGCGACGGTATCGCCGTCCCGAGAGGCGGTCAATCACGCGGTCTGTGGCGAAGATACCCCGCGCTCAATGACGATTCGCCCCCTGAATCGACCCGAATTGCCTGAGTTCGAGGCACGCTGACCCTAGGCGCGCAATCGTGGGCCTTGCGCGCAGTAGCGTATAAGTGTAGGGTTTTGGATTAAATCCCTTATTCTAGATGTATAAAACGTAATTTTGGGGGTGGCCAATGTCAGAGTTCGTATCTGTAGCACAGAGCGCTGAGGCGCCGATTGTTCTTGCTCAGGTCTCGGGTACTGCCCAAGCCCCCGGCACTGCCCAAGCCCCCGGCACTGCCCAAGCCCCCGGCACTGCCCAAGCTCCAGGTACTGCCCAAGCTCCAGGTACTGCCCAAGCCCCCGGTACTGCCCAAGTCGGTACTGCCGGTACTGCTGCCGGTACTGCGCCAGCCGATACTGCCCCAGTAGGTGCCGGGGCAGTAGGGGCGGGCCCGGTAGGTGCCGGGGCAGTAGGGGCGGGCCCGGTAGGTGCCGGGGCAGTTGAGGGGACAGGCCCCGCAGGCATCCCCGGGGGATCGCCGGGTGCAACAACAGGGATGCCGGGCAGTGCTATGGGAGCGGCCGGCGGAATGCCCGGTGGTATGCCTGGCGGGACGCCGGGCGGTGATATGGGAGCGGCCGGCGGAATGCCTGGCGGAATGCCTGGCGGAATGCCTGGCGGAATGCCCGGTGGTATGCCCGGCGGAACGATGGGCGGAATGCCCGGTGGAATGCCCGGTGGAATGCCTGGCGGGATGATGGGCGGAATGCCCGGTGGTATGCCTGGCGGGACGCCGGGCGGTGATATGGGAGCGGCCGGCGGAATGCCCGG
>SXNB01000133.1 GCA_005777205.1 Burkholderiales bacterium
CTGCACCGAGGAGCAGATCCTGCCTGAGTGCGTGACCTACACCGCGCTGCTGCAGAAGGTCTACGCCCACTTCGGCTTCAGCGACATCATCTACAAGGTCGCCACCCGGCCTGAGAAGCGCATCGGCTCGGACGAGGCCTGGGACAAGTCCGAGCAGGCGCTGATCGAATCGCTGCGCCGATCGGGCGTCGCGTTCGAGATTTCGCCCGGAGAGGGCGCCTTCTACGGCCCCAAGATCGAGTCTTCGCTCAAGGATGCCATCGGCAGGGTCTGGCAGTGCGGCACTATGCAGGTGGACTTCAACCTGACCGCACGCCTGGGGGCGGAATACGTCGCCGCGGACAACACCCGCCGGACCCCGGTGATGCTGCACCGGGCCACGATCGGCTCCATGGAACGGTTCCTGGGCATCCTGATCGAGCATTTCGGCGGCGCCTTCCCGCTCTGGCTCGCTCCGGAGCAGGTCGTGGTGCTTAATGTGTCCGAACATCAGGCTGAGTACGCCGAAAGTGTGGCAAAAGCGCTAAGGGAGGCGGGTTTCCGGGCTGTAGCGGATTTGCGAAACGAGAAAATTTCCTATAAAATACGAGAACATAGCCTGCAAAAGCTGCCCTACCAAGTGGTAGTTGGCGACAAAGAAAAGCAGGCGGGAAGCGTGGCCGTGCGTACGCGCAGCGGTGAGGATCTCGGGCCCATGGCCTTGGGAGACTTCGTCCGGCGCCTCGGGACAGAGGCGGGTGCGTAGGAGCACGGCCGCATTTTTTTGACCGGAAGAAGGAGTTTTCACCCATCGCACTCGAGAGATCGCAACGCATCAACGGGGAGATCACCGCGCCGCAGGTGCGCCTGGTCGCCGACGAAGGTGAGCAGTTCGGCATTGTGGCCATCGCCGACGCGCTGAAGCTGGCCGAAGAGCGCAACGTGGACCTGGTCGAGATCGCGCCATTGGCGGTGCCGCCGGTCTGCAAGCTGATGGATTACGGCAAGTTCCGCTACCGCGAGCAGAAGAAAGCCCACGAGGCCAAGCTCAAGCAGAGGCAGATCCAGGTCAAGGAAATCAAGGTCCGGCCCGGCACCGACGACGGCGACTACAAAATCAAGGTTGGCAAGCTGATCTCGTTTCTCGAGGAGGGCGACAAGGCCAAGGTGACGCTGCGGTTCAGGGGCCGCGAGATGGCGCACCAGGAGCTCGGCCTGCGACTGCTGGAGCGGGTGAAGGCGGACCTGGAAGGCGTGGCGCTCGTCGAGCAGTTCCCGAAGCTCGAGGGGCGGCAGATGGTGATGGTCCTGGCGCCCAAGAAGAAGGTGCTCGTCTTGACCAGAGGCAAGCCGAAGAAGAAGGGCGAAGCAGTACCGGAAGTACAGGCAGTTGCAGCAGAAAAGCCCGCCGCAGCCTAGCTGCGACCGGAGCACAAGTGATTCCGAGGCATCAAGCGCTGGCGAAGCCAGCCGCCCGGCGTCATGACAAAAGAGAGCAAGGAGAAGTTCATGCCGAAGATGAAATCGAAGAAGTCGGCCTCGAAACGCTTCAAGGTCCGCCCCGGCGGCACCATCAGGCGTTCCAAGGCCTTCATGCGCCATATCCTCACCAAGAAGTCGACCAAGACCAAGAGGAAGCTGCGCGGCACTGCCAACGTGCACGATTCGAACCTGCGCGCAGTGCGCGCCATGCTGCCGTACTCGGGCTAAGGAGCGCGCCATGCCAAGAGTCAAGCGTGGAGTAACGGCGCGAGCGCGCCACAAGAAGGTCCTCGCCAAGGCCAAGGGCTTCCGCGGCCGCCGGGGCAACGTTTACCGGGTCGCCAAGGAAGCGGTGATGAAGGCGGGGCAGTACGCCTACCGCGACCGTCGCACGAAGAAGCGCGACTTCCGGGCCCTGTGGATTGCCCGCATTAACGCTGCGGTGCGCGAGCTGGGGCTGACCTACAGCGCGTTCATGTCCGGAATGAAGAAGGCGAACATCGAAATCGACCGCAAGGTGCTGGCCGACCTCGCGGTGCTCGATAAGCCCGCGTTCGCGCGCATCGCGAACCAGGTCAAGGCTAGCATCTCCCACTGAGTCGGCCCCCAGGGTTCCGGGGATGCCTGACATCGACAGCATCGTCGCCCGCGCCGAGGCGGAATTCGCCTCGGCAGCGGATGCGGCCGGGTTGGAGAACGCCAAGGCGCGTTACCTAGGCAAATCGGGCGAGCTCACGGCCCTGTTGAAGGGTCTGGGCACGGCCGCGCCGGAGGAACGCAAGCAACTGGGCGCCGCGATCAATGATGGCAAGGCGCGCATCGAGGCGGCGCTGGAAGCGCGCCGCGCCGGCCTCGCCGACGCCCGCCTCAACGCGCGCCTCGCCGAGGAGGCGCTGGACGTCACGCTCCCGGGCCGCGGCGCCTTGCGCGGCGGCCTGCACCCGATTACCCGCACTTGGCAGCGGGTCGAGGCCATTTTCCGCAGCATCGGCTTCGACGTCGCCGACGGGCCGGAGATCGAGAATGACTGGTACAACTTCACCGCACTGAACAACCCGGAGAACCATCCGGCGCGCTCCATGCAGGACACCTTCTATGTCGACCTGAAGGATGGCAAGGGGCTGCCGTTGCTGCTGCGCACGCATACCAGCCCGATGCAGGTGCGCTATGCCCGGATGCACAAGCCGCCCATCAAGGTGATTGCGGCGGGCCGCACCTATCGCGTGGATTCGGACGCCACGCATTCGCCGATGTTCCACCAGGTCGAAGGCCTGTGGATCGCCGAAAACGTGAGCTTCGCCGACCTGAAGGGCGTGTATGTGGAATTCCTGCGCCGGTTCTTCGAGACCTACGACCTGCAGGTGCGCTATGCCCGGATGCACAAGCCGCCCATCAAGGTGATTGCGGCGGGCCGC
>SXNB01000134.1 GCA_005777205.1 Burkholderiales bacterium
AAAATGTCCAAGTCCAAGGGCAACACCCTAGACCCGCTCGACCTGATCGACGGCATCACGCTGGAGGACCTACTTGCCAAGTCCACCGCCGGCCTGATGCGCGCCGAGCACAAGGCGAAGATCGAGAAATCCATCAAGCGCAGCTTCGCCGCCGGCATTCCGGCCTTCGGCGCCGATGCCCTGCGCTTCACCTTTGCTTCGCTGGCGAGCTTCGCACGCACGCTCAACTTCGACCTTGGCCGCTGCGAGGGCTATCGCAATTTCTGCAACAAGCTGTGGAACGCCACGCGGTTCGTCCTCATGAACACGGAAGGCAAGGACTGCGGCGCGGACGAGTCCCTGCCGGTCGAATTGTCGCAGTGGGACAAGTGGATCATCAGCACGCTGCAGCGTACCGAGGCGGAGGTCGAGAAGGGTTTCGCTGAGTATCGTTTCGACAACGTTGCCGCGGCGATCTACCGCCTCGTTTGGGACGAGTATTGCGACTGGTACCTCGAGATCGCTAAGGAGCAGCTCGCGAAGGGCAACGAAGCGCAACAGCGCGGCACGCGCCGCACGCTGGTGCGGATACTGGAGACAGCGCTGCGCCTGGCGCACCCGGTCATCCCCTTCATCACTGAGGAGCTCTGGCAAACCGTTGCGCCGCTCGCGGGTCGCAAGGGCGAGACCATCATGCGGGCGCCCTACCCGACGGCGCAGCCGGCGCGAATCGATGAAGCTGCTGAGCGCGACATCGCCTTGGCAAAAGAGGTGGTGAACGCCGCGCGCAATCTGCGCAGCGAGGCGAAAGTGCCGCCCAAGGACCGGATCGCGCTCTACGTCACCGGCACACCTTCGGGACCGACCGCAGTCGCGCTGGTGAGCCTCGCGCGGGCGTCGGAACTGCGCGTGGTTGCGGAACTGCCGGCCTCGGACTCGCCGGTCGCGATTGCCGGCCCGCACCGATTGATGCCGCACATCGAGGTGGATCCGAAGGCCGAGCGCGAGCGCATCAGCAAGGAAGTGGCGCGGCTGGAAGCCGAGATCCTGAAGGCGAAAGCCAAGCTGGCCAATGAATCCTTCGTCGCGCGTGCACCAGCGAAGGTGGTCGAGCAGGAGCGCGAGCGGCTGGCGGGTTTCGAGACCACGCTCGCCAAGCTGCGTCCGCGGGCCGGCTAGTAGTAGCTCCCCGGCTGGTGGCCGGTCGCTTCCAGGAGCGGCGGCCAGCGCCCGACCAGGCCTTCCAGGAACCCCAGCTCGATGTCGGTATGGTTGATCAACGACGCGCCCATGATCTTCTGCGGCGCGCCCTCGACTTCGACGCGCGAGCGCTCGGGCACCAAGAACGCGCCCTTGCCCGCGACGAACACCGCTTCGCTCGCGCCTCCGGTGGTGATGACATCGCCCGCCCGGACGTCCTGGCCTTCCTTGGCCGGAGCCCTGTTCACGCGCACATCGCCGCGGATACGGTAGATGCCTTTCTCCACTGACCCGGCGGGGCGAGGGCGTCGAATGCGCGCGCCCACAATGCGGCCAGCGGCAGCGCGAGCAGGGCCCGTCCCCCAGGCTTCATCGCACCGGCTCCTGTTCAGACAGGGCGACCGCGATCGCGGCGCGCTCCGCCTCATCCGCCCACGACGTGTCGAACTGCCAGCCGTGCTGCGCTTCCAGGCGCGTGCGGAACACGGCCTCGAGCACCCGTTCCTCGAATCCAGCGCCCGGCAGGCCAGGCAGGAAGCTGCCGGAGACCATCACGCACTCGCCAAGCGTTGCGGCGGCGCCTCGAGCGATGCGCCCGCCGTTCAGCCAGATGTCGTTGCAGTTGGCGTACGCGCGCACGCCCAACTGCCGGTAGGCCGCGATCGCGGAGGCCGTGGCCCATGCGATCCGGCGTGACGCGCGTCCTGGGGCGAATCGCGCTGGCGCGATGAGCGCGAAGGCGTGGTGGCCTTCCTCGACCTGCAGCCATTCGCCGTCCGCCGCGGTCGCGGCGCTCGCCCACAGCACGATCGGCGCGGCGCGCGGCGATTGGGCGAGCGCCAGGCCGGCGATCGCCGCCTGCAAAGCCCGCGGCTCCACTGAGCCCTGCCGGATCCAGCGCGCCGCAATGGTCATGGAGGCCATGTTATCCCGAACCCGCCAGCCCGGCATTCTGCCGACCGCGGCGAACCGAGGATCCGTCATGCATAACCTGTCACCCAAGCGCCGCCGCCGCGCGCCGCCCATTCCCTCCTGCTCGACCGATGCTAGAGCCGTTGCGAAAGATGCTTTCGAACTACCGGCTGACGGCCGCCGCGGAGGCAGCGCGCCGGAAACGCTGCGTACGCAGACCCAGTGCATCGCGCGCTTCTGCCAGCAGCGATTCTCGGTCTACCGACCATCGAGGGACGGCTGTCCCTTGCCGACACCGGCACACCAACCGGATTGCGTGACTGCGCCCTGTTCGAGCTGCTCTATGCGACCAGCCTGCGGCGCATGGAAGTGGCAGTTTGTTGAAATTCGCCGCAATTTCACGGAATTCGGTGCGTCTTTCACTGCAGAAGCCTTGTTCGAGAAGATTGAAGGGGAAGCGACGATGCGCGGAGCGGATGTGACCCAAGGCAGCATGTTCAGTTACAAGACGCTGTGGGAATACGTTCCGGAGGCACATCCGCTGCGGCCAATCTGCGAGATCGTGAACGCGGGGCTGCGCGAGATGGACGAGACCTTTGCCGCGATGTATGCGGACTCGTGGCGCGACCCGACGCCGCTGGAGCAGCTGCTTTGGGGGGCTGATCCTGCAGTCGCTGTATGGGCTGAGGAGCGAGCAGCTGCTGTGAGAGCAACTGGGCTACAACATGTCGTTTCGCTGGTTGGTTGGTCGGCCTGGGTCTGGACAAGGGGCCGTAGGATCACTCGACGTACACCAAGAACCGCGACCGGCTGATCGAGCACGAGGTGATCCGCGAGTTGTTCTCGTGCGTGCTGGATCAGGCCAAGGCGAAGGGGCTGCTCAGCTCGGAGCGCTTCTGGGTGTACGGGACGCTCATTCGCGCCCGGGCCTCGCACAAGAGCTTCGTGCCCAAGGATGGCGCGCCCCCGCCCTGCTCGGGCAGCCGAGGCAATCCGGAGGTGTACTTCGAGGGGCAGAAGCGCACCAAGGACACGCACCGGAGCAAGACCGATCCGGATGCGAAGCTCGCGACCAAGTCGGCCAAGGCCGGAACGATTCCCGCCTACATGGGCCACGTGCTCACCGAGAACCGCAACGGCCCGGTGGTCGATACGCGGCTGACCCAGGCCAACGGCACCACTGAGCGCGAGGCGGCGATCGAGATGCTCGCCCAGTTGCCGGGAGAGGCATGCAAGACTGTTGCCGCGGACAAAGCCTACGATGGCGAAGCCTTCGTCGAAGACTGTAGAGCGATCAAGGTCAGGCCGCACGTGGCTCAGAACATCTCCGGCCGATCGAGCCGTATCGATCAACGCACGACGCGCCACCCGGGATATAAGATCAGCCAGTTCGCTCGCAAGCTCATCGAGACCGTGTTCGGTGCCGCCAAGCTGCAGGGCATCCTGCCCCAGGTGAAGCTGCGCGGTCTGGCCAAGGTCGAGTTGCTCTTCACGCTCGCCGCGACCGTGGTGAATCTGTGACGGCTGCCGAAGCTTCTTGCGCCCGAACCGCGCGGATAGACAGGAGAGGTACGTGCGGCGAGTTCAAAATGAACGCAAACGACCCCCGATCGGGGGTCGCAAAGGACCTCTCCCGGTGCTCGAGCACACCGTTTCGGCAATCTGGCATCGCTGAATTCATGAAAAACGTCCGAACGTCGACAAACTGCTAGGGCGCGCCGGCCCTGCGCGACTCCTTGAGTTCCTCGGCATGCTGGGCACGCAGCGCCTTCAGCCGCGCCTCGACCACGGACAGCTCGTAGAAGTCTCCGTCGCCTGCGACCTGCGCCAGCTGCAACTGCTCGATCGCCGCGGGCAGGATGCCCTGCAGCGCATACAGCTCGGCCTGGGACTGGTGCTGGAGCAAGCGCTTGCCCTGCGCCGCGTAGGACCGGGCGCGCGCTTCGTGCAGCTTCGGATCGCGCGGATACAGGCGCAGCGGCTCGGCCAGCGCAGCCTGCGCCTCCGCGTGGCGCCCAAGTTCCTGCAGCACCTGCACGTAGGCGTAGAGCACCGGGCGCCGGTTCGGGTAGCGCTCGCGCGCCGACTTGAGCACCGCCAGCGCGCCCGGTGCGTCCTTACCCGCGAGGCGCACGCGCGCCGCCAGCGTCTCGAGCATCGGGCTGGCGAGGCCCGCTGCGCGCAGCCGCGCGACCTGAGCGTCGGCGCCCGCGGCATTACCAGCGCGCAGCAAGGCCAGCGCCAGTCCGTAGCGCGCTGCCGGCTCGCTGGCGTAGCGGCCATCGAGTAACAGCGCCTCGAATTGGGCGGCGCCGTCCTTGGCATCGCCGCCCTCCGCGCGCAGCTTGGCACGCACCAGGTGGTACTCCAGGCTGTCCCGGTGCTGGCGATAGGGCTCGCCCGAGGCGCGGCCCTGGCTGTCGGCGATGCGCTCGGTGGTGACCGGGTGGCTGCGCAGGTAACCGGGCACTCGGCCGTCGTCCAGGATGCGCGTGTAGCGCTGCATTTTCTCGAAGAAGGTCGGCATCGCGCGCACGTCGAAACCAGCCGCGCTCAGGGTCTGGAAGCCGATGCGGTCGGCCTCGCGCTCGAAATCGCGGGAGTACCCCAGCTGCGACTGCACCGCGCCCGCCTGTGCCGCCGCAGTAATGCCGCCGGCGAGGTCCGGGCGGGAGCCGCCCAACAGCACCGCCGCGACCATCGCCACCATCATCGGCAGCTGCGCCTGCTTCTGGAATCCCAGCATGCGCGCAATGTGACGCTGCGTGACGTGCGCGATTTCGTGGGCGAGGACCGAGGCCACCTCGGACTCACTGTCGGATGCGGTAATCAGACCGGTATGCACGCCGATGTAGCCTCCCGGCAGCGCGAAGGCGTTGATGGAGGCGTCGCGGATGACGAAGAACTCGAAATCGAAGCGCGCGCCCGGCGCCACCGACAGCAGGCGAGCGCCGAGCGAACCAAGGTAGTCCGCGACTTCCGGGTCGTCGACGTAGGAGGGATCGCGCTGGCGGATGTCGCGCACGATGCTCTCGCCGATACGCCGCTCCAGTTGAAGCGGCAGGTCAGCCGACGAGGCATCGCCCAGGTCCGGCAGCAGTTGCGCCAGCGCCGGCAAGGGCGCCGACGACACCAGGGCGAGGACCGCGGCAAGCGCGAGGGAAACCGCAGGAAAACGCATTTTCCTATGATACCGTTCGCCCTCTTTGGTTGCTCCCGGGAGACCGCAGTGCCGCGCAAGCTTGCCGCCCAGCTCACCCATTTCGACCGCGTCGGACGCGCGCGCATGGTGGACGTGGGCGCCAAGGCCGAGACCCACCGCGTCGCGATCGCCTCCGGCCGCATCACGATGCGCCCGGCGACCTTCCGCATGGTCGCCGAGGGCGGCGCGGCCAAGGGCGACGTGCTCGGCGTCGCGCGCGTGGCCGCGATCCAGGCGGCCAAGCGCACCGCGGACCTGGTGCCGCTCGCGCACCCGATCCCGCTCACGAAAGTGGCGGTCGAATTCGACCTCAACGCGGCGGCGAGCACCGTCACGCTGTTCGCGACAGTTGAGTGCCGCGGCCGCACCGGGGTCGAGATGGAGGCGCTCGCCGCCGCCGCCATCGGACTGCTCACTGTCTACGACATGGTCAAAGCCACGGACCGCGGCATGGTGGTGGGCGAGCTGCGCGTCGAGGAAAAGCGCGGCGGCGCCTCCGGCACCTACGTGCGCACCGACGCGCGGCGCCCCCGCCAGTCACGCTAAGCAGGGAAACATTCTGTAACTGACCGCCGTTCGGCGCCACTTGCCGGACTGCTATCATCGCTTCGCCATCCCATGAAATTCAGCATCAGAAAGCTCATCGCCGTCCTGTTCCTGGCTGCCGCCGCGGGCGGCGGCTGGTACTGGTACGGCCACCGCGGCGCCACCGCCGAGACGAAGTACCGCCTGGACAAGGTGGAGCGCGGGCTGATCCAGGCGGTCGTGGTGGCGAGCGGGACGCTGAACGCGGTCACCACGGTGCAGGTGGGCTCGCAGGTCTCCGGACAGATCCTGGAGATCCTCGCTGACTTCAACAGCCAGGTGAAGAAGGACCAGGTGATCGCGCGCATCGACCCGCAGAGCTTCGAGCTGCGCGTCAACCAGACCCGCGCCGACGTCGACGCCTCGAAGAGCGCCGTGGGCGTCGCGCAGTCCAACCACGCCGCGCAGCGAGCGGAGTTGAGCCGGGTGAAGGTGAACCTGGCGGACGCCGAACGCGACATGAACCGCAAGAAGGTGCTGGTGGAGAAGAACTTCATCTCGCCGGCCGAGCTGGACAAGGCGAAGACCGTCTTCGACGCGACGCGCGAGCAACAGCGGGCCGTGGAGGCGCAGATCATGGTGGCCCAATCCCAGGTCGGCAGCGCGGAGGCGGCGGTGAAGCAGCGCGAGTCGCTGCTCAAGCAGGCGCAGGTTGACCTGGAGCGCACCATCATCCGCGCCCCGGTGGACGGCACCGTGATCCTGAGGAACGTGGACGCCGGCCAGACGGTGGCTGCCAGCCTGCAGGCGCCGGTGCTGTTTACCATCGCGCGCGACCTGCGCGACATGCAGGTCGAGGCGGCGATCGACGAGGCCGACGTCGGCCGCCTGCGCGTCGAGCAGGCGGCCAGCTTCACTGTGGATGCCTTCCCGCGGCGCAGCTTCAGCGGCCAGATCCGGCAGATCCGCAAGTCCCCGGTGAACGTGCAGAACGTGATCAGCTACACCGTGGTGATCTCGGCGGCCAACCCGGACCAGTCCCTGCTGCCGGGGATGACGGCGAACGTGCGCGTGGTGGTGGACAGCCGCGACCAGGCGCTCAAGGTGGCGAACGCCGCGTTGCGCTACCGACCGGCGGGCGCGGCCGACGCCAAGCCGGCCGCCGCCGCGCCCGCGGGGGCCGCCAGCGCTGCGCAGCAGTTCCGCGAACGTGCGTTCGCCGAGTTGAAACCGGACGAGTCACAAAAAGTAAAGCTGGAGCAGATCTTCGACGACATCCGGCAGAAGATGGCGCAGTTGCGCGACATGCCCAAGGACGGCGACCGCAGGAAGCTGGGCGAGCGGCTGCGTTCCGAGTCGCACGCGCGGGTGATGGAGGTCCTCACCGAGGCGCAAAAGCCCGCCTACGAGCGCCTGCTGGCGGAATCGGGCGGCGCGAGGACTGGCGGCGCGGCGGCGGCCGGCCGGGTGTGGGTGCTGGACGAGAAGCGCCAGCCGAAGGCCGTGGAAGTGCGCACCGGCCTCACCGACGGCACCAGCACCGAGCTGATGCCGGGTCCGCTCAAGGAAGACGACGAGGTGATCCTCGGCACCGGCCAAGCGCCCACAGGCGCGGCGAAGAAATCGGGGCCGACCGGACCGCGGATGTTCTGATGACCACCCCCCTGATCCACACGCGGGACCTCGCCAAGGTCTACTGGATAGGGTCGGACAAGGACCGCGCCGAAGGGCGCGGTAGCGTCATCAAGGCCCTGGACGGGGTCAGCGTGGTCATCGCGAACGGCGCGTTCAGCGCCATCATGGGTCCCTCCGGCTCGGGCAAATCCACCTTCATGAACGTTATCGGCTGCCTCGACCTGCCAACCTCGGGCGAATACCGGCTCGAAGGACGTGATGTCGCCGGGCTCGCGCGCGACGAGTTGGCGGCGATGCGCAACCGCAGCATCGGCTTCGTGTTCAAGAACTTCAACCTGCTCGCGCGCACCG
>SXNB01000135.1 GCA_005777205.1 Burkholderiales bacterium
AGCCAGTCCACCAGGCAGCGGCCGATGCCGCGCCGGCGATGCGCCGGCTGCACCGCCAGCAGCGTAAGGTGGGCGCGCTCTTCGCCGAACTCCAGGGCGGCGAAGCCGCGCAGCGCGTCGCGCCGGCCCTCGGGCTCGGACGTGCCAGTGATGCTGATAATGCGGCCCCACTTGCGCGCGATCATCTGGTCCACCAGGCGGTCGGTGAGCTGGCGCTGGCGGGTGAAGTTTAGGGTCATGGCCTCGACCCAGTTGGCCTCGTCGGTATGCAGCTGGAACTTGCGCGAGCCGCCGGCGTTGTTGACCAGGATGTCCACCGAACCCAGTCCGGCGAGCGCCGCCTCGGCGATGCGCTGCGGCGCGTCCTCGGCCATGAAGTCTTGTTCGATGATGACAAGCTTTGCGCCAAGCTCCTTTTGCAGCGTTTCGAGAAGGTCGCGGCGCCGGGCGACCACGGCCAGGCGCACGCCTTGCGCATGCAGTTCCTTGGCGATGGCGCGGCCGATGCCGGCGCTGGCGCCGGTCACCAGCGCAGTCTTGCCTGCGATTCCCAGTTCCAAGCGGTGTCCTCCAGTGGGTTGCGGTTACTTCTGGCCCAGCGCCGGCGGCCGCCAGGCAAGCGGCAGCGGCCCCGGCGAGCGCAGCATTCGGATCATGCGCAGCGCCGATTCGCGCCCGGCGTAGTAACCGGGCACCAGTACCGTTTCCGAGAAGCCGAGCGCGCGGTAGAAGCGTCTGGCGGCTTGGTTGCCGGAACGCAGTTCCAGGTGGATGCTGGCGATGCCGGCGGTAACGGCGGATTCCAGCAGCCAGTCCACCAGGCAGCGGCCGATGCCGCGCCGGCGATGCGCCGGCTGCACCGCCAGCAGCGTAAGGTGGGCGCGCTCTTCGCCGAACTCCATGGCGGCGAAGCCGCGCAGCGCGTCGCGCCGGCCCTCGGGCTCGGTGGCGGCGAGCACCACCATGTCGCGGTGCCGGATCGCGCGCGCGATGCGCGGCGCGTCGTATTTCCAGCTCAAGCCTGATTCGATGTGGTCGCGCGACATCACCGCGATGCCGTGCGCGTCGTCCGCCTCGGCCAATCGAATTGCGATGTCGGTGTTCACGCTTTTGATTGTATGCCTTTCGCGCGGGTTGCGGGGGCGTGCGCCGCGAACGCGCCAGGTTGCAGAATGCGGCTTCTCGCTCACGCTCGAAGGTCGCGGCCGGTGGCGCGCTCGAAGGCGCGCACCAGGTCGCCCCAGTCTGCTGCGCCCCACTCGTGGCGGCGCACGAACGCACGCACCGCGTGGCGGTACTTCGTTGCGCCAAACTCGCGCTCTGCGCAGCGCAGCACGACCGGTGCGGTGCAATAAACGAGGTCGGTAAACACCGATCCCGCCGCGGCGAGGTTGGCAAGCGGCACGTGGAGCGCCTGCGAGCCGCGTTTAACGTACGCACGGCGGCCGATCGCGGTCAGTTCCGCTCAGGCGCGCTCGCGGTCACACTCGGGAAGGAGCGGCTTGAGCGCACTGTAGGCAAGGAAATTGGCAAAGCCTTCCTTCAGCCAAAGATCGTCGAACCAGCGCATGGTGACCAGGTTTCCCATCCAGTGGTGAGCGGTCTCATGCAGCACCAGCAGCGCGCGGCACTGACGCCAGGCTCGCGAGCGTGGATGTCGCACTAGGATGCGGTCCTCGCGCAGGAACGTCGCGCCGGCGCAGCGGCCGAAGCCGCGGCGTTCCAAGATCGCCGACGCGTTCGCCACCGCGCGCCACCCGGCGGGCAGCTCCAGCGCAAGCCGGAAGCGGCCCTTTAGGCCCGGCGGGTCGAAGCAGGGAAACAGGGCGCTCGCGTCGGTCGGTACGAGCTGCCCGCTCACCTGAACGTCGAGAACTGGTTCGCCGCGCCAGTCCAGCACAAGGTCCACCGGGCCACGGGGCTGCGTGACCGTGAGCTGGAGCGTGCCCGCCACGGATCGCGCGCCGGCGCGCAACTGAAACCCGATCTCGTGGCGCGGCGCGCAATAGTGCCGCGCGCGGCATCGGGCGAGCGCGAGCGGGACAACGGGCGAGATGTCCGGCGGGCGCGGCGTCGATTTTCCGGAGTGGCGTGCGGCCAAGGGGAAACCAGCTTAGCAAGCCGCGCTCTCCGCGCGCGCAAACCGGCATAAACCGGCAAAATCAGGGATAGACCACTATTTCCCGGAGCCCCCGATGGCCAGCCTTGTCGAGTACCGCGTCGCCGATGGTGTCGCGGAGATCACCATGAACCGCGCGCCAGTGAATGCCATCAACTACCAGCTGGCGCGCGAGGTGATCGACGCCTACAAACGCGCGAAGGACGACACTTCTGCCCGCGCCGTGATCCTTACCAGCGCGCTGCCCCAGGTGTTTTCCGCGGGCCTCGATCTCAAGCTCGCGCTGGATTTCGACGGCGCCGCGCTGCGCGCGTTCATCGAGGTTTTCTATTACGAGATGCACGAAGCGCTATACCGCCTCGGCAAGCCCGTGATCGCGGCGGTCAATGGCCATGCCCGCGCCGCGGGCGTCACCTGGGCGGTGTCCTGCGACATGGTCATCGCCGCCGAAGAGGCGAAAATGGGCTACCCGGAGATCGACGTCGGCCTGCTGCCGGCGATGCACTTGGTGCACTTGCCGCGTATTGCCGGGCGCCATCGCGCGGCGCAACTGCTGTTCACCGGCGACATCGTCAGCGCCGCAGAGATGAAAGACCTGGGTGTGGTGAACGAAGTGGTGCCGCGCGCCGAGGTGCTGCCGAGGGCGCGGGCGCTGGCGAAGCGACTGGCCGCCAAGTCGCCGGTGGCGATGAAGCTGCTGCGCGACGCCTTGATGCGCGCCAACGATCTCGACTATCGACGCGCAATGGAGGGCGTGGTGGAGACCATGTGCAGCCTGAAGGACACCGCGGACTCGAAGGAGGCGCTGCGGGCGTTCACGGAGAAACGCGCGGCGCGCTACGGCTAAGCATGAAAATGTAACCGATCAGTTACACCCGCAGGCTTAGGGCGCCACGATCCGCCGCAGGAACAGCGGGAAGGGCTTATCCGAAGCGAGCGCGACGACCAAGAACACGTTCTTCGATGCGTCGGCCTTCTCCACGCCGCGGCAGAACGCCTGCGCTACGTTCTGGATGCAGGCGAAGTCCATCTTCCCGCTCCATTCAGGCGGGAAGTAGGCGGCGACCTCCTGCTTCGTGCTGTCGCGGTAGTCGCAACCGCGCGCGCAGGTGATGGGCTGCCATTGCGCGTCGGGCTTCTTGCCCTCCATTGCCCACTGCGTGCCCTTGCGGGTCAGCCGGTACTGCAGCTCGGTGAGCTTGAAGTCGCGGTCCAGCACGACGAAGGTGCCGGTGTCGCGGGCAGTGAGTTGCGCCGCAACGCAGAGCGGTACGGCGAGGAGAACGAGGGCCGCGGTGACCAGGAGACGCGGCGTCATTGCGACTTTTTCTTCAGCGGCCCCGCCGTCCCCAGCCCGGTGCGCGCCGCTTCGGTGTCAATGATGGTCGCCGGCGCGACGTTGGCGAGGTTGACCTCGGGTCCGAGCGCATGAAGCAGCGCCTTTTTCATGTCCTCGATGTCGCAGCTGCGCACGTCGCTGATCCACGGCCCGGGCAGCTCGATCATGACGCGCGACATGTCCAGGGAGCGGGCGAGCAAGTCGATGGTCTTCTGCACCAGCCGGCCCTTGCGCACCAGCTCGGCCGCCTCCACCAGCACCAGCGCGGCGCCGGCCTCGAAGCAGGCCTCGGCCTGGCCGATCAGCAGGGCGGGGTTGCTCAGCGTTTCCTTGGAGCCGACCTCGCCGTAGACGATGAGGCCGGCGGATACCGCGTTGCGGATCTGGCGGCGGCGCTGCGCGTCGGTGAGCGGCACGGTGTTGTCGGAGATCTCGATGGCCTCAAAGCCGAGCGCGAGCGATTCGGCGTAGTACTTCGGCAGCGCGTGTTCGCCCTGGGTGGCGAACACGTACTCGTGGAACTGGCCGCCGAGGAAGGGCTGGATGCGGTTGCGCTGGTAGAGCTTCAGCTTCGCCACCAGCTGTACGCGCGGGTACAGGCGCGCAGTGCCGGTCTTGATTTTCGCCAGGTCGATGTAGGCGCCGCCCAGCGCGATCAAGTCGCGCGCGTAGGCGAGCGGGAGGCCGTCATCGACGATCATGGTGCGGCCGTTGGCGCGCGGCTTGCGCGTCGAGCGCGCGGTGGGCAGCGGAACGAAGTAAAACGGTGGTCTGGTCATGGGCAATGGGATAGTATCAGCGGCATGAAAAAACGACCCAACCTGCTGGTCATTTTGGTCGACGACCTGCGCTACGACGAGTTCGGCGCCGGCGGCCATCCGTATATGAAGACGCCGCATATCGATCGCCTGGCGCACGAGGGCGGGATGTTCCAGCGCGTGTTCCACACCACCTCCATTTGCTCGCCCAACCGAGCTTCGATCATGACCGGTCAGTACGCCAGCCGCCACGGCATCATCGACAACGTGGCGCGCGGCGCCATGAGCCATCGCCTGCCCAACTACCACCTGGAGCTGCAGAAGCTGGGCTACAAGACGGCGCACGTCGGCAAGTGGCACATGGGCAATGACGGCATGCCGCGCCCGGGCTACGACCACTGGGTCAGCTACGACGGCCATGGCCGTATCCGCGACCCGCGGCTGTGCCACGACGGCAAGTACGTGCAGCACAAGGGCTACATCACCGACATCATGAATGACCTGGCGGTGGACTTCCTGGAGAAGCAGAAAGGCGGCAAGCCTTGGTCGCTGTTCTTCGCTCACAAGGCGGTACACCCCGACGCGGAGCAGGCGGCCGACGGCACCGTGGCCTTCGGCAAGCTGGGCGGCTATATCGTCGCCGACCGCCACAAGGGCCTCTACAAGAACGCCATCTTCCCGAAGAAGCCCAACATGCTTAACTACGCTGAAGTGGTGAAGCAGAAGCCGGCGTGGAAGGAAACCTTCATGCTGCGCTCCCAGAAGGCATCGCGCGACCTGCTCGGCGCCATCCACGCCGGCACTCAGGAGGAGATTCGCCTGCGCGCACGCATGATGGCCGCGGTGGACGAGGGCGTCGGGCAGATCCTCGCCACGCTGGAGAAGAAGGGGATGCTGGACGATACCTTCATCGTGTTCCTGGGCGACAACGGCTACTTCTTCGGCGAGCATGGCCTCGGGCCGGAGCGCAGATTTGCCTACGAGGAGGGCATCCGCTCGCCGTTCCTGGTGCGCTACCCGGCGAAGGTGAAGCCCGGCACGCGGAACTCGGACCTGATGATCTGCCAGGACATCGCGCCCACGCTGATCGAGCTCGCCGGCGGCAAGCCGGGGCCGCAGATCCAGGGCCACTCGTTCCTGCCGCTGCTGGGGAAGAAGAAGCCGGCGAAGTGGCGCAAGGCCGTGCTCGCCGAGTACTGGGCCGAGCAGGCCTATCCCTGGCTGATCGGCATGACCTACAAGGCGATCCGGACTGAGCGCTACAAGCTCATCCACTGGGTCAACAAGGGCAAGGCGGGGGAGTTGGACGAGCTCTACGACCTGGAGAAGGATCCCTACGAATTGAAGAACCTGATCGGCAGCCGCTCGCACGCCGCGGTGCGCAAGACGCTGCAGCGCGACCTGAAGCGCCTCATCGCGGAGGCGACTGGGCTGTAAGCGCCGGGGCCTAGCCCCCGGGGTTCAATTGGACTAGGATAGTTCCGCACTGGACAGTGCCGAGGGGGCGGACCATGCAAGTCAAGGAAATCCTCAGGGTTAAGGGTAGCCGGCTGCTCAGCATCGAGCCCGGCGGGCGCGCGGTGGATGCGGTCAAGACCATGGCCGAGCAGAACCTCGGCTCGCTGCTGGTCCTGGACCAGCAGCGCATGGTCGGCATCCTCACTTTCCACGAACTGCTGGGGGCGCTGGCCAAGAGTGGCGGTGCGCTGGGCGACCTGAAGGTAAGGGACATCATGGTGGCCAACCCGCTGACCACGGCGCCCGACACGGAAGTCAACGACCTGCGCCGCACCTTGCTGGAGAGTGGCGCGCGGTACCTGCCGGTGGTGCAGGACGGCAAGCTGCTGGGCGTGATCTCGTTCCGCGACGTGGCCAAGGCGGTGCTCGAGGAGCAGGACTTCGAGAACAAGATGTTGAAGGGCTATATCAAGAACTGGCCCGCCTGAAGCGACGAGCACTTCTTTTCGGCGGCGCCGCGCTCGGCGTCGCCTCCCTCGCAGTCTGGCGCAATTGGCCCGAGCAGGGCCTGTGGAATCCCTGCCTCGCAACGCTTCCCCCCGAACTGGCGAACCACGAGCTGGTGCAGGCGGCCTGGGACGGGCTCGACCCGGCGAAAGTCTGGGACGCGCACGCACACCTGGTCGGCATCGGCGATTCGGGCAGCGGCGTGGTAGTGAACCCGAACATGAACAGCCTGCTCAACCCGGGCCAGTACGCGCGGCGCCTGTTCTTCCTCAATGCCGGGTGCGCGCATGAAGCGGAAAGCAGCGTGGACCTCGCGTACGTCGAGCGCATGCACAACCTCGTGGACGGGCTGCGCCCGGGCGTGAAGCTGCTGCTGTTCGCCTTCGAGCGCGCCTACGGCGAGGACGGCCGGGCGGACGCGGCACGCACCGGTTTCCACGTGCCCGACGCCTATGCGCGCGACACCGCGAGGAAGCATGCGAAGTACTTCGAATGGGCAGCGTCCGTCCATCCCTACCGCGCCGACTGCGTCGAGGCGCTGGAAAAGGCGAAGGCGGACGGCGCGCGCGCAGTCAAGTGGCTGCCCGCAGCGATGGGCATGGACCCGGCCTCACCGAAGTGCGACCGTTTCTATACTGCGCTCGCGCGCCTGGGCGTGCCGCTGATCACGCACGCGGGGCTGGAGCGCGCGGTGACCGGCGCCGACGAGCAGGACTATGGCAATCCGTTGCGCCTGCGCCGCGCGCTGGATACGGGTGTGCGCGTCGTGGTCGCGCACTGTGGCTCGATGGGGCAGGACCGGGATACCGACAAAGGACCGAGCGGTCCGCTGGTTGACAGTTTTTCGCTGTTCGGACGACTGATGGAGGATGCCCGATACCAGAGCACACTTTTCGGCGACATTTCGGCCATGACGCAGGTGAACCGCGCCGGGCCCGCGCTGGCAAAGGTGGTGGAAAGCGAGGACTGGCATCCGCGTCTGCTCAACGGCTCGGACTACCCGCTGCCGGGCGTGATGCCGATTTTTTCGGTGGACTACCTGGTGTCGCTGGGGTTGGTGCAGTCAGCCGTGGCGGGTATCCTCAAGCAGATCCGCTCGCACAACCCGATCCTGTTCGACTTCGTGCTCAAGCGCCACCTGCGCTCGGGCGGGAAGGCACTGCACCGTTCCGTCTTCGAAACCCGCCGTTTCTTCGAGCACTGACAAAGGAACCAGACGCATGGCACGCATGGACGACATCCCCGAACCTACCCGCACCGCGGTGCTGGCGTTGCCCATCGCCCCGGTTGCGGCGCAAGCCTTCGTCGCCGGGCCGCCGCTTGCGCAGCGGCGCGTCGCCCTGGTCAGCTCGGCGGCGCTCTTCCGGCGCGGGGAGGCGCCCTTCCTTCCGGGCAGCGGCGAGTATCGCGCGCTGCCCGTGGACCTGCCGCTGGAAGACATCCTCATGAGCCACGTCTCGATTAATTTCGATCGCAGCGGTTGGCAGCGCGACCTCAACGTCGCCTACCCGATCGATCGCCTGCACGAGTTGACGGCCGAAGGCGTAATCGGGGAGGTCGCCTCGACGCATTATTCGGTCATGGGGTCGACGGATCCGCAGGCCATGGCGGCAAGCGCCGATGCGATTGCCGTGCGAATGCGCGCCGAGGGTGTCGGCGGCGCCATCCTCAGCCCGGTCTGACCGTTCTGCACGCGCGCCGTGTGCGCGCTGGGGCAGATGCTGGAGGAACGCGGCGTGGCGACGGTGGCGATCGGCCTGGTCCGGTCGCACATGGAAAAGACAGGAGGGCCGCGCGGCTTGTGGGTGCCGTTCCCGCTCGGGCGGCCGCTGGGCGAGCCGGGGGATCCGGCGTTCCAGAAGCGCGTCCTGCGCGCGGCGCTGTCGCTGCTAGAGCGCGAGGCCGGCGCGGCCGTGCTGGAGGATTTTGGCCTCGACGCGCCGGGCCAGGCCGAGCGGGCGGGCTGGTCGCCTCCGTTCGCGTTGCCCGCGCCGTCCGAGCCGTCCGAGCCGGCTGCGTGGGCTGCGGCCTTGCGCGAGGAAATGGCGCTTGTCCAGCCGTGGGCGGAGCGCGCGCAGGCGCGATTCGGCCGCACCACGGTGGGCGTATCCGCGCAGTCGCCCGAGGCGTGGCCCGCATACGCCGCCTCGTTTCTCGCCGGCGAGTTGCCCGATCCGCCGCCGCCACTGCCTTCCCCGGGGCTGGCGTTGCGCTTTCTCGCCGACGACCTCAAGGCGTACTACATGGAGGCGGCGCAGGCGGACGGCGGCGCGCCGTCGAACAACCAGATCAACGAATGGCTGTTCCGGAAAACTCTCGCCGGCCGGTTCCTGATCGCGCTGCGCCGCTGCTCCCTTGCCAGTGAGAACAGCGCGTTGAAGGCGGCGGGCGGGCGCTTCCTGGTGCCGGCGCAGTGGGTGCTGAGGGAGAATTGAGTCTAGACTAGAGTCTGTCCATGTCTGGCAACAGCTTCGGCACGCTTTACTGCGTCACCTCCTTTGGCGAGTCGCATGGCCCGGCCTATGGCGGTGTCGTGGACGGCTGCCCGCCGGGGCTGGCGCTGGAGGCCGCCGACCTGCAGAAGGAACTCGACCGGCGCAAGCCCGGCAGCTCGCGCCATGTCACGCAGCGGCGCGAGTCCGACACGGTCGAGATCCTCTCCGGCATCCACGAGGGCCGCACCACCGGCACCGCGATCGGGTTCCTGGTGCGCAACGAGGACCAGCGCTCGAAGGACTACTCCTCAATCGTGGACAAGTTCCGCCCCGGTCATGCCGACTGGACCTACACTCAGAAGTACGGATTTCGCGACCCTCGCGGCGGTGGGCGCGCCGCGGCGCGCGAGACCGTGGTCCGCGTCGCCGCCGGCGCGAGTGCGAAGAAGTGGCTTGCCGAACGCTACGGCGTGAGGATTCGCGGCTACCTTGCCCAGCTCGGACCGCATCCGGTGCCGTTCATTTCCTGGGACGAGGTCGGCAACAACCCGTTCTTCGTCCCCAACCAGGCGCTGGTGCCGCAACTGGAGAAGTTCATGGACCAGCTGCGCGAGGCTGGCGATTCCTGCGGCGCGCGCGTCAACGTTCTCGCGAGCGGCGTTCCGGTGGGTTGGGGAGAACCGGTCTACGGCCGGCTGGACGCCGACATTGCTGGCGCCATGATGTCCATCAACGCCGTGAAGGGCGTCGAGATCGGCGCAGGTTTCGGCGCCATCGCGCAGAAAGGCAGCGATCACGGCGACGAAATGACGCCGCAGGGGTTCCCGTCCAACAACAACGGCGGGGTGCTGGGCGGCATCTCCACAGGCCAGGACGTGACCGTGTCCATCGCGCTCAAGCCCACCTCCAGCATTCGCATTCCCCGGCGCACCATCAACGCCAAGGGGCAGCCGGAGATGGTCGGGACCACTGGCCGTCACGACCCCTGCGTCGGATTGCGCGCCACCCCCATCGCTGAGGCCATGCTGGCCTGCGTGCTGATGGACCATGCGCTGCGCCACCGCGCGCAGTGCGGCGACGTAACGCCACCCGTTCGGATTGGCTAGGAAATGCCAAAGGAATCAATTACAGTGTTACTCCAAGCCTCGGGAAAAGAGGGTTCCAGATGAGCAACAAGGGCCAGCTGCTACAAGACCCGTTCCTGAACACCCTGCGCAAGGAGCATGTGCCGGTCTCCATTTACCTTGTGAACGGCATCAAGCTGC